>JAUWGF010000179.1:0-3528 GCA_030606515.1 Deltaproteobacteria bacterium
GATACTATTTTTGAGTCAAAACGCACTAAAATGCCGCGCCGCACTGTAAGAGGCAAAGTATACGACCTGACTGAGCTGATCCCCGAAAAGGCGTTGCCGGAACGTATTCAATTTGTATGGCACGGCGTAAATGATAAAGCCAATCTGCGTCAATTTCTGGCCTCAGACATACATTGGGGAGAGTTCGATATACGCATTGACCCTGTGAGCGACGAAGTGATTCTCCGTCATGACTTTCCAGAAAATACGCCTCTACAAGAAGACGAGGACAGGCTTACCCTTGATTATCTTTTGTCTCGTTTACAAAAAACCAGGAAGGGAGTTAAGCTCGATTTGAAGGGAGACGGGACGATCGTGGATAGAGTCCTGGACATTGTTGAGGCTTACGGCCTTGATGAGTCTTGTTTGTGGTTCAACGCCAAGGTTGAGCGACTCCAGGAGAGCGGCTTCCGGCGACTGGCCGCCGCGCACCCGTCGGCCGTGTTACAATGCCCGGTCAGTTTCCTGTGCCCTTTGATTTTGAGTGCTCCAAAGAAGGCCAAAGAGATACTCACCATGTTCACAGACTGGGGCGTCAATCGCTTTTCCATCAGCTGGCTGACTCCGGATATGCGGCAATTCTTCGATCAAATGGACCAGTGGGGATTTGAAGTCAATATATATGACGTGCCTGACCTGGAATCATTCCTCCAGGCGGTGCTTCTCATGCCCCGGTCCATCACATCCGATTTTAATTTCCCGAAATGGTATTACTACGGCAGGGGGTCTGGGGAAAATGGCAACCACTACGAGTATTCCATGCAGTTAAGCAAGGGCGTTATGACGGTAAGACGGCCTCGTTAGAGGCGGAGCAAAGGCGTTTCATAAGCCACCTGGTCACCTCCCTGAAGTCATGGGCTCCATTTGACTTAGGCGCATAGAGGATTACCGGCAGCCCTCTCCCGGGTGACTCGGCAAGGGCCTGACGGAACAAGATCAACCCCTTCTGCCGGGGTGGAGACCACAGGCAGTGCCATGGAACTCTGAAGCGCACGGAGTATGGCGGAACCATCATCCTTTCCCCATATTACCTTTTTTTGTTCCTTGACTTTTATTTTGCCATATGGCATTCTATGCCATAGTCAAAATGCAAGCAAGACTGATCTATCGGGAAAAATTTATTTATGCTGACGGTGCTATTCGCGAGATGGTCCTGTGGCAACTTCCGGAAACAACCGGCGAGAGACCGCACAGCTTGAAATACCGCCTCTATTATGGACTTGCTGACGGGACCTGTGTGGTTCGCTATGACAATGAAAGCGGCAAGGGGGATCACAAGTACTATGGGGCCCAAGAAGAACTTTATGGTTTTACAGATGTTGAGACTTTGGTTGCAGATTTTCTGGCGGACATTGAAAAGGCGCGGAGGAGTTAGAAATGGCGAAAGAAATCCATATCGGAGTCGGTGATTCCGCAAGCACAGCCAAGGGCTTTATTGATGCATGGAAAAGGGCGGGACAGGGGGAGAAAGTAAAAACCGAGCAACGGTTGAACTTCGAAAACCTTGAGACACTGCTTAGAACTCTAACCCTGGGACGCTGGGGGTTACTGAAAATGCTGCGCACAAATGGGCCAATGAGCATTCGTGCACTGGCGAAGGCGCTGGAGCGCGACTATAAGAACGTTTACACAGATGTAAAGCGACTGGAGCATATCGGTCTGATTGGCCGTACAAAAGATGACAAAGTGGAAGTGCCCTGGAACATTGTGGAGGCACGGCTTAGGCTGGCTGCGTGATTGCAGAAATCCCTGGGCCACCTGCCCGTCGCAATCTTTTTTCAAACCCTCCGCAAAGTTGAAGCCATAAGCCCGATAAGCGATTTCCTATCAGTCAACCATTTCCATGCGGGGATCATGTTTACCTTGACATTGCCTACATCTAATTCTGCTTCTTCTCTCAGGTTGATCAAGATAAAGCGGGCATTCGGCAGGGAAAAAGATGCTTCCTCTAATGCCCGGCATTCGCGATTGCCAGTCACACGATTGCTTACGTCTGCTGAGACCTGGATTATATCCATGGATTTATCCGGATACTCCGCCACGAAATCCACTTCATACCCGGATTGAGTAGTGAAATAAGTAACCCTTGCATCGCGACGGCACAATTCCACAAAAATACAATTCTCGAGAAGATGGCCGACCTCAGGTTCACGAGCTAGAGAAAAAGATGCTGCCAAAGCAGTGTCAATTACATAGGGTGTTTTAATAGTATTTGTTTTCTTTATGAAAATTTAGATCTACCACGTTCTGTCCCTCAGGCTTGCAAGAGAACATTGGAATGAAGGGGTGTTGGATTGTAGTTTCATCCAATTTTAATTTTTCTCTAACCAGAACCTAACAATCAGAGACGATAATGCCATCAAGTCGATTCCATAACATCTTATTTCAAATTATTTCAAACTTATATTACGCGGAGGACAAGGAGATGAAATTGAAACGTATCGCTATTCTTGCATTGGCATTGGTTTTTTCTTTTACATCAAGCGCAGTATTGGCAGGAAATCTGGTAATCAAAGGTTCCACCACGGTTTTGCCCATTGCACAAAAAGTGGCGGAAGCCTACATGAAGCAAAATCCGGATGTGAAGATCTCTATTTCGGGTGGCGGGTCCGGTAATGGTATCAAGGCCCTTATTGATGGAAGCACCGATATTGCGGACAGCTCCCGATTCATAAAGCCAAAGGAAGTAAGTCTTGCTGTGGAAAAGGGCGCATATCCCGTGCCTTTTGCTGTGGCCTATGACTGTATTGTTCCGGTGGTCCACCCCAGCAACTCTGTGACAAATCTGACCATGGATCAGCTTAAGGCTATTTATAAAGGAGAAAACAAAAACTGGAAAGAATTGGGCGGACCCGACAGGCCGATAGTGGTCATTTCCCGCGACACATCCTCCGGGACTTACGAGGTCTGGCACAAGAAAGTCATGAAAAAGGAAAGGGTTTTCCCAGGGGCCCTCCTTCAGGCCTCCAACGGAGCTATTGCGCAGGCCGTTTCAAAAAACAAAAACGCCATTGGTTACATCAGCCTTGGATATTTGGATGAAAGCATAAAGGCTTTAATGGTAGATCAGATTACCGGATCTGAGGAAACAACCCTGAACGGGACATATCCTGTCAGCAGACCTCTTTATATGTTCACAAGCGGCTGGCCAAAGGGAGACACGCTCAACTTTATCAACTTTGTCTTGAACCCGGGAAAGGGGCAGAAATACGTGCGCGACGCAAGGTATGTGCCTTTGTATTGAGGGATTGAGGAATTGAGGGATTTACTCAAACCGGAGTTGAGCGATTAGCTGTTAGCCATTAGCGTTTAGCTTTGAAAAATCAGGACATTACGTTAATTAGAAAAACACCCAACGGGTGAAAATTTGTAATAGTAAAACATCCTGCTTGTCAGGGCGGCAGACCGATAATCATTAAACTAATAGCTAACCGCTAAAGGCTAATTGCTCAATTTAGGTCAAAACAGAATGACAAAAAATAGGCAGAC
>JAUWGF010000062.1:0-8640 GCA_030606515.1 Deltaproteobacteria bacterium
TCCGGAATCAAGGGACCTAGTTTGGCTACTTCCTCAGGGAATACTTCCATGGGGAGGGAGAGTATGAGGACCCGGCACTTCCGGGCCAGATCCTCAGATGAGAGTTCTGTGTGTAAATCAGAGATAAGTACTGGAAATCCAACGCCTTTTAAGAATTTGGCAAACCATCTCCCCATGCGTCCCAGCCCGCCTACAATTCCTACTGTTAGGGGGCTGGTGCCGGGGTCGATATCAGCAGGTATCTGCGATTTCACGGTTTTTTAGAAAAACTCAGGACCAAAGATCAGGCGTAAGTGCCCTTGCTCTAAGTATGTGGTCAGTGAGTACCAGACGTACCATGGCCTCGCACACAGGTACTATCCGGGGAATGGCCGAGGCATCATGTCGCCCTCCCACCTTGAGCTTAGCGGGTTTCTCAGACACTGTTATAGTGTCTTGTTCTTTAGATATAGACGGAATCGGCTTTACAGCGGCCCTTACAACCAGGTCATCACCATTTGAGATACCAGCCAGTATGCCTCCGGAGTTGTTACTCAAAAAGCCCCCTGGTACCAAGGGGTCGTTGTTCTCCGATCCCAATAGCTCCGCAGCCCGGAAGCCGGCCCCAATCTCTACGCCCTTTACCGCACCGATGGACATAAGTCCCTTGGCCAGCTCGGCATCAAGCTTGTCAAAGACCGGTTCTCCGAGGCCGGGCGGCACTCCTGTTGCTAAAACCTCTACAATTCCTCCAGCAGAGTCACCTTTGGATCTCACATCGGCTATTCGTTCTTCCATTTTTTCTGCTGCTTTAAGGTCAGGGCAAAAGAGCCTGTTTTGATTGACTGCATCAAGATCACGTTTTTGTGCCTTCACTTTGCCCAGAGCAACTGTATAAGCGATAACCGAAATGCCCACTGTATTTAAGAATACCTGCGCTACTGCGGCCGCAGCCACTCTTGCCGCGGTTTCTCTTCCCGAGGCCCTGCCTCCGCCCCTGTGGTCACGAATTCCGTACTTTTTCCAGTAGGTGTAGTCGCCGTGACCAGGTCTGAATACGTCCCTAAGCTGGTCATATGCCTGGCTCTGGGCGTCACGGTTTTTGATGATCAGTAATATGGGTGTACCTGTGGTCTGTCCTTCAAAGACACCTGAGAGGATTTCCACCAGATCAGGCTCCTTTCTCGGGCTTTCCGCAGCCCCTCCCTTCCCCGGACGCCTTTTGTCCAGGGTCTCCTGAATGACTGCCTCATCCAGAACAAGGCGCGGTGGGCACCCGTCGATAACTACACCCAGGGCAGGACCATGAGACTCGCCCCAGGTGGTTATGCGGAAGTACTGTCCAAAGGTATTCCCCGGCACTTTTTATCTCAACTTCTTCGTTTATGGGGTGAGCGATGGGAATCGAACCCACAGCCTTCGGGGCCACAACCCGACGCTCTAACCGTTGAGCTACGCCCACCACTGATTTTTAATATATTACCATATATTTTTCAGGTCTGCACACGTTCGATGTCTATTGTCATTTCCTTTTAATCTGAGGCCAATGGACTTCATATTAGAGTCGATTTCAATCACACATTTCATGCATTGTCTTTAGCAAACTACTTGATCAACTTATTGATATGGCATTGTCCTGAATGGTTTAATGTTGCTATTAGGACAAAATTTAAAAAAACATCTTCAAAATATTGAACAAAACGCCTGGAAAAATCGATAAGGATAAGAGTATGGAAATTCAGCCATAGGCATAAGAGCGTAAATACTCATGACAAGTGGTTTTGAATAGCTGTAAAATGGCAATAATTAGTTAATTATTTCTTAATGGCTAACAAAAAAGACTGGATATTTGAATGGAAAATTATATACTTGAATATCTTGTCGGGAAAAACGCTTTTAATGTAGAATACCGGCGGATACTTTTTAGTAAATCCGCCCTTGGCAAAAAAGGAAATTCTGACTAGTATTGATCTAGAGACTCCCAAAGGATAGCAGTGTCAAATCAGGTCATAATCAGCACATCTTTAAAATAAAACCAATGAAATTTTCTTGTATTAAAAAGGCAATCCCTCTTTTTTTACTGAGTCTTATCTTTGGCTGCTCCGCAGCCAAAGTCACAAACGTGAACCATAAGGAATTTTCTGCCAATTGTACTTCCGAAAAAGCAACTCATATTCAGGATAGTAAAAAACTTCTGGGCTGGTTCCCTCCATCGAAACAGAAAGACGCTGAAAATGCAAAAGGACATACAATCGGACTTTTGGAGAATTCCAAGTGCTATAGTAAAGCTAAAGGAAAAGAACAGAACGGAGAACAATATCTTTTAGATGCCGCTCTGGACTATTGCAAGGCATCCCAGGAATTCTGGGCTGAAGGTTACCTGAATAAAGCCATCGATGCCTTGGATCAGGCATATGGGCTTATCCTAAAGGTAGATCCGGAAAGTGATCCGGAATTTATCCAGCAAAAGGAAGACCTGAGATTTATGATTTCCAGGCGAATTTTGGAAATCCACGCATCGCGATATACTGCAGTAAACGGGAATCACAATGCCATCCCTTTGATCATGAACAGTTATGTAAAACAGGAGATCCGGAGCTTCCAGGGACGCGAAAGGAAATTCTTTATAGAGTCTTACAAACGTTCAGGGAAGTACCGGGACGAAATCGTTAAGGCCTTGAAAGAAGCTGGACTGCCGGAAGATCTCTCATGGTTGCCCCTTATCGAAAGTGGGTTCAAAGTAAAGGCATTATCCCGTGCCCGCGCCCTTGGACTGTGGCAATTCATTCCCTCCACGGGCTACAAATTCGGCCTGAACAGGGATAACTGGATTGACGAGAGATTGGACCCTGCCAAGTCTACTGCTGCAGCCGTTTCATATCTAGAGGAATTGCATCAGATATTTGGGGACTGGACTACTGTTCTCGCAGCATATAACTGCGGTGAAGGGAGGGTCCTCCGGAAAATTCGCAGGCAGAAAATCAATTATCTTGATAACTTCTGGGATCTATACGAGAAACTTCCAAGGGAAACTGCTCGCTATGTTCCTAGATTCTTGGCCACGCTTTATATATTGAAAGATCCGGAAAAGTACGGGATAACTTTGGAGGAACCGGACAAACCGATACCATATGAAGTAGTAACCATTGACAAACAAGTCAATTTAAAGACAGTTGCCGACAAGCTGGATATACCTGCTAAAGACCTCGCTGCGCTAAACCCGGAACTTCGCTATAATGTCACTCCAGGTGTCCCCTATGCCATCAAGGTTCCTCTGGGAAAAGGCGAAATCCTTCTTGCCAAAATCGCAGATATTCCAGAGTGGTCCCCACCAAAAAGGGCTTATGTGTATCACAAGGTTCGAAAAGGAGAGACACTCTCAATTATAGCCCTTAAGTATCGTACGAGTGTTCGGAATATTATCCGGGCAAATAATATTCGCAAAAAACATTTTATACAATCCGGACAAAAACTAAAGATACCTGTTGCCGGCAGAAGAGCTCCAAAATTATTAGCCAAAGGTGCTGCGACTCTTCATAATGGAAAATATGCAGTAAGAAAGGGGGACTCACTGTGGCTTATCGCCAGAAATTTCAACACAACCACAAAGGAACTTTGCAGGCTCAACAATTTGTCGTCAACTCGTCTTCATGTGGGCCAACAGTTAAAAATTACAATAGAAAAATCCCAAACTGATTCTGGGAAAAAAGAAATGTATCGCGTCAAACGTGGAGATAACCCCTCACAAATCGCCAGGAAGCACAATATGTCTCTGTCCCGATTACTCCGCATCAATAATCTGAATATTAATTGCAGGATTTATCCAGGACAGGTGCTCGTGGTCAGCAACTAGTCACAGACAACCATATAAGTCGTCCTTCGAAAAAGATAATAGGATATTCGGCATCCTTCATGACAAGTCAAAAGTGGTTTACACTTTATTGATCTTGTGTTTTGGCAGTGAAATTTGAAATTGGAAATTTGAAATTGGAAAAATACAAAGATGTAGATGCGTTACCTGATTTCGAATTTCAAATTTCCAGTTTCGACACCGGCATTCAATTCGACAATACATGCTTTTTCGAAAAAAGTGTAAACTGGTAAATGAAGGGTGCCGAAATTTTTCTTTATTTCTAGTTCGATCTGAGATAAAAGTTTTTTCTAAGAGAGATGCATGACTCTCTTAATGAGGTATTAGAATTATAGCACAAAAGTGAGGGTCGGTATTTGGGTGCCCATTTGAAATCGATCTTTCATCAAGGCGAAGCGATTTCATGAGTAGTCACCAAAGTAATACCTGACAAGAAGTATGAGCAAAAATTAAAGGAGAATGTTGTAATGATGGAAGGTCGAGTAAAATGGTTCAATGACAAGAAGGGTTATGGTTTTATTGAGACGGATAACGAAGGTGATGTCTTTGTACATTATAGTGTTATCCAAGGGGAAGGATTTCGTTCTCTGCAAGAGGGAGACAAGGTAACTTTTGATATAGAGCAAAGTCCCAGGGGACCTCAAGCAACCGATGTCAGGCGGGCTGCCGGATAAGCAAGATTCTGAAAAAAGGTTCCTCAGAATAATTTATTCAGAGGAACCTTTTTTGTAAAAAAACTAAACTACCTCTCCAAGACAAAAAATAGCCCTTTTGGAGAGTGGGCCAGAGTACCTTCAAACGTGCTTTTCGTGGCATCACGTACAGAAAAGGTTCCTTTGAAGATTCCTGTTATCTCTTCCTTGGTAAAACGATAAGGACCCCTGTCTCCTGGCTCTTCACGACTGAACACCTTTAGAAAAAGCCTGCCGCCGGGACGAATGACTTCTGCAACATGGTGGATATACTGTTCACGCTCTTCAGGAGAAATGCCGTGAAAGCATCCACGGTCAAAAACATAATCAAAACTCCCGAAATAAACCAAAGGCCGACAGACGTCAGCTATTTCATATATAAGATGCGGATTCAAAGTGCCAAAACGAAGACTGGCTTGCTCAACTGCAGCGGTAGCTATATCAACAGCTACAACTTCATATCCCAGGGCTGCCAGCCTGGCCGCGGCCGTGCCCGGCCCAGATCCCAGCTCAAGCAAACGCCCAGGTAAAGGGGCATATTCTGATAGAGCTATGATCAGGTCTTCGTCAAGGCAATCAGTATACCAGGGCATATCCTCAACCGGGATCGTATTATAGAAATTTTCCCAGCTTTGGCCGCTAGGACCTCGACCTCTTCTTCCCGATAATTCGGGACTGGGCTTCATCAGATCCGAGAGGGTACCTCTGGCCACTAGTTCAATACTATGGTTGTCAGGGTCCTTACAAGTGAGCACCAGCTCTGTTCCCAGCCGTTCTGACGGGCCATCCACTTGAAGCCCCAATGCCTTGAGCCTGTCTTGCGCTTGCAGGAGTTCGAATATTGGTAACCAAAAGGTTACTGTTATTCTGTCCTTTTTTGAAGGGCACTCCACGAGTCGCAGGGCGGTCTGTCCGGTTGATACCTCCCATGTTCCATCCGGCAAAGCCCTTGGCATCAAGCCGAGCTTGTCTCTGTAAAACCCCAGGGACTTCGAACGGTTACTCACCGGTATCATCACACAGCGTACACCTCGCAGCACGACTGGGACCTCAAGGGCTTGAGCAGTATTATTTTTCACGTTAAAATTTCCCCTGACTAACAACAATAGAATAGTATACTGCATAACTTGCTCTTGAGAAGAAAGTCTTGACAGTTCCAGGAACCATTTCTATTATTCGGATGCAGTTCATCGCGGGAATAACTCAGTGGTAGAGTGTAACCTTGCCAAGGTTAAAGTCGCGGGTTCAAATCCCGTTTCCCGCTCCAGTCATTTAAATAATAGGGCAGCAATGGCTGCCCTTTTTCTTTCCGGCACCTATGAAAAGACTTCCTTTGTATCTAATAATACGGCTGACCATTCTAGTAATTTTCATGCTCAACGTGAAAGTTCTTGCAGGGGCCAAACCCCAAGGCCCCAAGGTAAAGCAGGTTACAACCACCTTAAGCGGCCGAGTGGATCTCTGCCTTTCCTGCCACAAGGAAAAACCGGATAAAGCCCACGGGAGGAATGTCCTGGGGTGTGCTGTATGCCATAAAGGAAATCCGCTCTCCGGCGACAAGCAACGGGCACACATGGGAATGGTCCTGAACCCGGGAGAACTTCGATTCGCAGATCAAACCTGCGGTCAGTCCGGCTGCCACCCAAAGGAGGTCACATGGGTCAAAAACTCACTTATGGCTACCAACCGTGGCATCATCAGCACCCTTCGCTTTTACTGGGGAGAGAGTCCTGACCACGATGAGGACCTTTCGGTAAAAATACTGAAAGATACCGGCATGAACTCCCTTGCCCTTGACTACTACAGGAAGTTGTGTGCGAGTTGCCATCTATGGGTTGAACGCGGAAGTCTTCCCAGCTTCCTGGCCAACAAGGGCGGGGGATGTACTGCCTGTCACTTTGTGAAGGACGAAGAAAAAAAGCCAAAAGACGAGAGACATCCCAGGATAATTAAGGTCATTCCCATGGAAAACTGTGTTTTGTGTCACAACCGAAGTGGGCGAATCGGGCTGTCCTATCAGGGGCGATTTGAGTCTGAGGGCTATGGCACTCCGTATGAAGAAGGCGATTTTTCCTCCAGAGAGTTGATTGACGGCCGTTTTTACCGGATATTTAAGGACGATATTCATCACGAAAAAGGCCTGACCTGTATTGACTGTCATACCCAAAAAGAAATTATGGGAGACGGTGAGCGCCATGCACATTTCGAAGAGCAACTGGAGGTTACATGCCGGGACTGCCACGGGACTTCTAATCACCAAATCACCAAATCACCAAATTCTTCCTGTCCTCCCAAACTCAACATCCAGCAAAAAGACGGCTCATTTGTCCTTGAGAACAAACAAAACAAAAAACTTCATCCGCTCCACGCTCCTAATCCGGTTGCCTGTCTGCATCCCACTCACCGCCGCCTGTCCTGCCAGGCCTGCCATAGTACATGGGTACCTCAGTGCTACGGCTGTCATGTCCGGATGGACAGAAGCAAGACTCAGCTGGATAAGATTTCAATAAAAGAGACCCCGGGGCTTTGGGAAGAGTTTCGTTCATTTATCCGTTACGAATGCCCGCCTTTGGGAATATTTGAGCATGGCGAAGAAGGACAGGAGGCTCTTTCTGAAAAGGGCCCGCTTCAAGCCGAGACCGGAGAAGTGGTTGTCCTTGTACCAGGGTGACAAGATTTCATTACCTTCCTGGATGGAGGCGGCAAATGGACAGGTTATTTCAGGCGACTCACTGTCTCATGGATGGACCCCCATACCACGCAAAAGGAGGGACGCTCCTGCAGGGAATGCCACCAAGACCCAAGGGCCCTAGGGCTCGGTCAGGGCAATTTCTCATTTGGACCTGATGGATGGAAGTTCACTTCCTCTCTTTCCGGTCCTTCTGCCTCCCTGGACATAGACCATCCCCTGGATGCCTTTGTTGACATAAAAGGCAGACCCCTGGTCCGCACATCAAGAACTGGACTCAGACCCTTTAACTCACATGAACTTGATAAAATCCTCTATGTTGGACTCTGTCTTCCATGCCACACAAATTTTGACGACCCTGTAATGAGAAATTGGACTCCCGGTAAAGCACCCTCCCCTTGCCCCTATGCCGGCCGGCATACTTCACGACATCTGCCTTGAATTGGGTCGCCTTTTTTTACCGGAAAACTGAAGAACGTCCCCAAGATTCCCGCGACGTAAAATTAATGAACTTGCTCCCTCTTCGTCTTTTTCTCGTTGGGTACCTGGAAGACCAGTGTGGCGGTATACTTCATCTGGGTGTATTTTTCTTTATCTTCGCCGGTGGCTTCTGTTTTGAAATAATAGCGGACAAACCATCTGCCAGGCCGGGTCACGGGCATCACGATATTTCCTCCTGTCACTTCAGTGGCCTGGTAGAATAAGTCTTCAGATTCCGTGGAAAATCCATTATAGGTGGCATCCCATGTGCCTTTGCCCTCGTATTTTTTCCCATTGTAGTAAACCTCAAGCTCCAGATTTTCTCCTGGCTTGATTGTTGAAATATCCCGGGTCGGAACAAGCTCCAGTTTTTGACCGATCTTATACGGAAAGTTTTGCGAAGGTTCTTTGCAGACAATATAAGTTTTGGTGTGTTGAGTGCTGTAAAGGCTCTTTTTGATGCTTTGGGCTTTATCCATAATGGCGTTTTTAGGTTTGATGGTATGGCGCTCCCGGCCCTTTTTGTCGATATAAACAGTGTAATACCCAGGGTTGGTCTCGGCTGCCAGAACATAAGTCCCCGGATGATCATAGCTAACCATATAAGAATGGAGACACGTTTCGTTTCTGATTTGGAGTTGCTTCACATCACCTGTGGGCTCAAAAATTTTAATATACTTTAGTTTTTTGCTTCTAATCCCATCATCCACTGGAATGTGGTGTCCGTAGCAAAAAAAGAGGGGTGAAGACTTGCCCTCGGTCACGAGGTAGCGGCTCGATTGAATATAAATGGAATGGGCAAGAGCACTGGATGAAAGAATGGTAGTGAAAGCAATGAATACAAACAAGTAAAATAAACCATTATAAGCTTTCAGTCTTGAATCGTAACTCGTTGTAAACATAAATAGAGCCTCCTTGAATTTTTTATG
>JAUWGF010000014.1:0-18824 GCA_030606515.1 Deltaproteobacteria bacterium
GTACACTGCTCAAAAGGTACCTATGTAAGATCACTTGTACATGACCTAGGGTCAAATCTGGGTTGCGGCGGTCATGTGACGAGACTGCGAAGGACCCGAAGCGGACCCTTCAACATAGAGCAGGCCCTGAAAATGGAGACCCTGGACGAAATTCTTAAGAACAAAAGGCTTACAGAGGTCCTTATTCCTATTGGGAAGGCACTGGCTCACATCCCTGCCATTGAGATAGATAATGAGATGGCAACAGAGTTAAGGAATGGACGTCCAATTTTTGTAAACAGGCTCAAGGATCTAATGGAATCGCAAGGCCATAAGACAGATATGGAGCTACCTTATCTGCGTCTTCTTCTTTGCAGGCCGCCTTATATAAAAAATGGTTCAAGCCTGCATGAAAAAGATCTGGTATCCGTGGTGGCATGGCCCACCGCGCTGAAACCGGATGGCCACAAAATACTGCGTCCCATAAAAGTTTGGCCAAAAGAATATGCTATTACAAATTAAATAAGAAATATCAAATCGTAGTTATAGTGAAGGAGGAAAAAATAGGTGGTTTTGGATCCAGAACGTAAGAAAGAAATTATAGTGAACTTCCAAACCCACGGGACTGACACTGGGTCCCCTGAGGTTCAAATAGCCCTGTTGAGTTCCCGTATTGGCTATCTCACCGAGCACTTCAAGATCCACAAGAAGGATCACGGCTCAAGACGCGGCCTGTTAAAACTTGTAGGCCAGAGAAGGAGGTTGCTCGACTACCTCAAGAACCAGGATGTGGGGCGGTACAGAAAAATTATAAAGGAACTGGGAATCCGCAAGTAATACGATGTAACCGTTCACACTTCTTGGCAGTCGACAGACATGGAGTGAGAACTGCGGATTTAATACACTGAACTTGTAACTCTCTTGATTGTTGCAGGATAATAGGACCTTAAAACAGATGATAAAATTAAAAACACAGATAAATGACATGGCCTTCTCCTTTGAAACAGGACGCTTGGCCAAGCAGTCCAACGGCGCCATTTTGGCCAGCCTTGGGGAAACCGTAGTCCTGGTGACAGCGGTAACCTCCGGTAAAACACGAGAAGGAATAGACTACCTGCCACTCATGGTAGACTACCAGGAGATGTTCTACGGATCAGGTCGAATACCCGGGAATTATTTCCGTAGGGAGATCGGAAGACCCAGCGAAAAAGAAACCCTGACTTCACGATTTATAGATCGTCCACTTCGGCCCAGATTTCCTGATGGATACGCCTACGATACCCAGATAATAGCAACGATGCTTTCTGTGGATGTAGAGGTCGATCCTGATGTAGTTGCCATTACTGCGGCATCCGCAGCCCTTTGTATCTCAGACATACCATTTGACGGCCCTATTGCCGGCGTAAGAGTGGGAAGGGCGGAAGGCAAATTCGTAGTTAACCCCACCAAGACCCAGCTTTCGAATTCCGATCTTAACATAATTGTTGCCGGTACGAGAAGCGCAATAGTTATGGTAGAGGGTTGGGCCGCGGCACTTTCAGAACAGGAAGTACTGGATGCTATCTTTTTCGGTCATGAATCCCTGACGCCCTTGCTCGATCTCCAGGATGAGCTTGTTGAAAAGGCGGGTAAGCCCAAGATGACTGTCCCTGAACCCGATTCGGACCTTGACCTTACAGACAAGGTCAGGGAGTCTGCACGGGAGAAGATGCTTGCAGCCATACAGATACCCTCCAAGGTCGAACGAGTTGAGGGAATAAAGTGCCTCAAAACAGAAGTTAAGGAGGCATTGGCTGAAGTCCATCCCGGGCGTGAACAGGAAATATCAAAGTGCTTGAAGGACCTTGAAAAGGAGCTGGTGCGCACTTTGATCACAAAAGAAAAGCGCCGGATCGACGGCAGAGCTTTTGATGAAGTCAGGCCGATTTCCTGCTCTGTGGGAGAACTCCCCCGCACCCACGGCTCAGCGGTCTTCACCCGCGGAGAAACTCAGGTGCTGGCTGTGGCAACCCTTGGTAGCTCTGATGACGAACAGAGGATCGAGTCCCCTGTGGGACAACATTATAAACACTTCATGCTGCACTATAATTTTACCCCTTTCAGCGTAGGCGAAGTCAGGCCGATGAGGGGTCCGGCACGAAGAGATATCGGCCACGGAGTGCTGGCAGAACGGGCGCTGGCCGGAGTAGTACCTCCTGCGGACGATTTTCCATACACTATTCGCATTGTCTCAGAGGTTTTGGAATCAAACGGCTCATCCTCAATGGCTACTGTTTGTGGAGGGGCACTTGCTATGATGGATGCCGGCATCCCCATTCGAGACATGGTGGCAGGGGTTGCAATGGGCCTTGTAAAGGAGAACGACGAGGTCATCATACTCTCTGATATCCTGGGAGATGAAGACCACATGGGCGATATGGACTTCAAGGTAGCAGGGACCGAGGAAGGGATTGCCGCGCTACAGATGGACATCAAGATTTCAGGGATCAGCCGGGATATTTTAAGCAAAGCGCTTATGCAGGCAAAAGATGCAAGACTCTTTATCCTGGGCAAGATGAAAGAGGTGATAGATCATCCCAGAAAAGACCTTTCCCAGTATGCACCTAGAATCATTACCCTCAATATCAACCCGGAAAAGATCCGGGATCTTATCGGCCCTGGGGGGAAGCATATACGTGGCATAATAGCGGAAACCGGCGTAAAGATAGACGTCGATGATTCAGGTGAGGTGAACATTTTTTCCTCTTCAGGGGAAGCAGCAGAAGATGCCATCAAAAGGATCCAGGACCTCACAAAAGAGGCTGAGGTCGGAGAAATCTACCTTGGGACCGTGAAAAAGATTATGGACTTCGGGGCGTTTGTTGAGATATTACCAGGTACCGACGGCCTGGTGCATATTTCCCAACTGGAGAACAGGCATGTAAAAAATGTAAAGGATATACTTGCCGAAGGTGACGAAGTCCGTGTAAAAGTCATAGGGATAGATCAACAGGGCAGGATCAAGCTCAGCCGCAAGGCTGCCATGGACGACGAGCAAGGAGCTGCTGTTCAAAAATGAACCAGCAATACAATAAATCCGTCCTCTCAAACGGCATTCGCGTACTTACTGAGCGCATGCCCAATGTCCGCTCGGTATCAGTCGGTGTGTGGGTTACTATAGGTGCCAGGGACGAAGATGCCGGCAACTCCGGCATTTCCCACTTTATCGAGCATATGATTTTTAAGGGGACTGAACGGCGTACCGCCCTGGACATTGCCAAGGCCTTTGACCAGATGGGTGGATTTTCCAATGCCTTTACCTCCAAAGAGATCACATGTTTCCACGCAAAGGTACTGGATATCCATCTAGACAGGGTACTGGATTTATTCTCTGATATTTTTCTCCATTCCAGATTTGACGACAAGGAAGTGGAAAGAGAACGTCGGGTCATAATGCAAGAGATCAGTATGCTTGAGGACTCCCCGGATGAGTTGATACATGAGCTTTTTAACAAATTTTACTGGCCCGGAAGCAACCTTGGACAATCCATTCTCGGCACTGTTGACAACGTCAGAGCAATAAGTTCACAGACCTTGAAGGAGTTTGTAGGTAAGGCCTATGTAGGCCCAAAGGTCCTGATCGCTGCGGCGGGTAACCTGGAACATGAGTCTTTTGTTGCCAAGATAAACGAACTTTTCGGAGGCCTGGCCCTTATCAACGGCCATTCATCTCATTCCAGGCCTGTACCCCACCTTGGGGTCAAATTTATCAAAAAAGACCTGGAACAGCTTCACGTACTGATGGGCTATGAAGGACCATGTACCTCAGACCCCCAACGCTATCCCTCACTGTTGCTTAACGTCATTCTGGGCGGATCCATGAGTTCCCGGCTGTTTCAGGAGATAAGGGAAAAACGGGGTCTTGCCTACTCAGTCTATTCCTTTTCCTCCTCGTTCCAGGATACCGGGATGCTGGGAATTTATGCAGGCATTTCTGAAAAACAGTTTTCGAAAACAGTGGAGCTAATGCAGAGGGAGTTAAAAAAGCTCGCAGATCAATCTATTGAATACGATGAACTGGAGGCTGCCAGGGATCACATCAAGGGTGGATTGTTGCTCTCTGCTGAAAGCGCAGACAGCCGCATGACGCGTTTGGCAAAAAATGAAATAAATCTGGGCAAATTTGTCTCTTATGATGAGGTAATCCGCAAAATTAATGCAGTCGCCCCTGAGGACATAAAGCAGATGGCAACACAGTGTTTGAAGGGGGGCTCCGCCTTGGTCTGTCTGGGGCCGACCCCGGATGGAGAGGCAGGAAGTTTTGAAGTGCCTAAAGTGAGCTAAAGTGCCTAAAGTTGTGGTGTGCGCTTTCAGCGCGGTTAATATAAATAGATGGAGCGAAGCGATACCTTAACTTTAGTCACTTAAAACTTTAGCTCACTTTAGGCACTGTTCCGGTTTATCCGGGTTAAATTTTACTGAATGTGATAGAATCCCTGTCCATTAGATCACCGGAAGGACTATCTGTAGTTGTACAGATAAAACGCCTGCCCCATGCAGTTGACCTTGCTCTTCCTCATTACATAACCAGGCAATCAGCAGGCATGGATTTAGCCGCAGCGATCCAACACGATATCCTACTGCATCCAGGGGAAATAGGTCTTGTTCCCACAGGTCTTGCAGTAGCTCTGCCACACGGTTATGAATTCCAAATCCGGCCCAGGAGTGGGCTTGCCATCAAACACGGTCTGACAGTAGTTAACGCCCCCGGCACTATTGACGCCGATTACCGCGGTGAGATAAAAGTCGGACTGATTAATCTCGGATCAGGGACTGTCACCATCAAGAGAGAACAAAGGATAGCCCAGATGATTCTTGCCAGGGTCTGGCAGGCAGACTGGCAAGAAGTGGATTCACTACCCACAACCGCAAGGGGCGAGGGCGGCTTCGGTCATAGTGGGGTTTAGCTGATCAGACCCATCGTAAGAAATGCGGGATATTGCCTTGCTCTATCCCCTGATCCCGAAGCACTTGGACGTATCCGCTACCTTAATTCAACATTCAAAATTCAACATTTTGTTGTGCGCCGCAGGTTGGGTTTTTTCAGCGGAATCATTATTCATATCATGTGTTTGTTTACAGGAGGTACTTTCATGATTTCACAGTTGAAACTAACTGTAATATGCGAAAATAGCGTCTTCGGTCCATCCGGGTTGATCGGGGAGCACGGCTGGTCTTGCTATGTTGAGACTGAAGGGTATAGCATGTTGTTTGACACAGGCCAGGGCCTTGGTGTGTTGTCTAACAGCCTGATTTTGAGAAAAGACCTGAGGTCAATTGATGCTATAGTTTTGAGCCATGGGCACTATGATCATACATCCGGGCTTCCGGCAGTGCTGGGGATCTCAGGGCCTAAGCCGGTCTATGCCCATCCTGACATCTTTTTCGTTCGATACTGGAAGAAGGGGGATGTCCTGAGGGAAATAGGGCTTCGATATAAAAAGGAGTATCTTGAGTCTATCGGAGCCAGATTTGTCGATGTGGAAGAGTTCAAGGAAATCTATCCCGACGTATACCTGACCGGTATGGTTCCAGGGATAACCGACTTTGAACCCCCTGATCCGAATATGCAACTGAGAGACCCTGAGGCCGGCTGGGTTCAGGATCCTTTGAAAGATGATCTCTCTGTAGTGATAGATACGGTGAAAGGCCTTTTTGTAATACTCGGCTGTGCTCATGCAGGGATCATCAATATTCTGAAACACGTACAGAAGAATCTCCCGGGCCGGCCAATCCACACTGTGATGGGTGGTACGCATCTGGGCCTTGCAGGTCCTGCCCAGTTCGGAGTTACGTTGTCCAACCTTGAAGAGTTCGGTATTAAAAGGCTGGGAGCTGCCCACTGTACCGGGCTTGAGAATGGAGCGAAGCTTTACAATGCACTTGGTGATAGGTTCTTCTTCGCCTCAGTGGGAGTGAGCATTAGTATCTGAGTGACCATTGTTTTCGGACAGGCACTAGCTCCATTTGCCGCTTGGAGCCTTACTTGGGAGGTCGGTCAGATTTTTAAGTCTTTCCAGGAAAAAAGACCTTGGTATTTCCTTTGCGCCAAGGCTCAAGAGGTGCCAAGTAGTGATCTGGCAATCAATCATGGCAAAGTCCCACTCAGATAGTTGGCGTACAAGGGTCACAAATGCTACTTTTGAGGCATCTGAGACTCTGGTAAACATTGATTCACCAAAAAATACCCTGCCTATTGCTATCCCGTAAAGTCCACCAACGAGTCGATCTCCTTGCCAGGTCTCTATGGAATGGGTCTTCCCCAGATAGTGAAGTTCAGTGTATGCCTCAATCATTTCCGGTGTAAGCCAGGTCCCCTCGCCCCTTTTCATTCTGGTCTCTGAGCAGGCCCTTATAACCTCCTTAAAGGCATGGTCCAAAGTGATTTGAAAGCGTCCTTGCCGAATGATTCGTTCAAGACGTCTGGATACGTGGAGGTCTGAGGGCTCTAGAATTAACCTCGGATCTGGGGACCACCAAAATATTGGTTCCCCCGGGTTGTACCATGGGAATATCCCTTGACTGTATGCGAGAATTAACCTCGGGATGCTCAGGTCCCCGCCAACAGCCAAGAGTCCGTCTTCTCTGGCAAGTTCGGGGGGCGGAAAGACCAAGTCTCCGGTTAGTAGATATACAGGCATAATTCAAGTGGCTCCACGGCCATCTGTACACAAGGTATTTCAGGCCGGAGTTCTTTACACTAAACCAAAGGATGATTCAACTCTTGTTTTCAATAGTAGCCTAACCCGGATAAACCGGAACAGTGCCTAAAGTGAACTAAAGTTTAAAGTGCCTAAAGTTAAGGTATCGCTTCGCTCTATCTATTTATAGTAACCGCGCTGAAAGCGCGCACCACAACTTTAGGCACTTTAGCTCACTTTAGGCACTTCAAACTCGATTAACTCGAAAATAATCTGCCACAAAAAACACGAAAATAATTGCTAAGGGGAGCCTCTTGCACTTCTCCGGTTGACACAGCCTTTGGTCAGAATTAGTGTCTTTCAGCATCCCAAGGTATTATTAAGTGCTAACAAGGCTTGTGAGAAAAGTCACCTATGGATACAAAGCACATTGACCTATCCGAACGAAGCCGCAAGATACTAAAGACCGTCATTCATGCTTATATAAATGACGCAGAACCGGTAGGGTCCAGGACTGTTGCCAAGAAAGCCGGGCTTGGATTGAGTCCTGCTACTATCCGTAATGCCATGGCCGACCTTGAAGATGTTGGTCTGCTATTCCAGCCCCATTCATCAGCAGGGCGCCTTCCAACTGAGACAGGTCTGCGTTATTACGTGGACTTCCTTTTGGATAAAGAAGATTTGTCTTGGGGTGACCAGGTAGCCATAGAAAAGGGTTTGATGTTCAGGTCTGCTGGTCTGGTAGCAACCCTGAAGCGTGCCGTTCAACTACTGGCATCTTTTTCAGGGCACGCAGCAGTAGTAAGTGCTCCCCGGCTTGTCTGTGACCGCTTGATACACCTTGAATTCCTGCGAATCCGGCCGGGCCTGATACTGGTCATCAGTGTATCTGACACCGGTATGGTGCAAAATCGACTTGTGCAGATCGATTATGACATCCAGGAGGAGAAGCTGGAGCAAATTTCCCAGTATCTCAGCAACAAGCTTGACCAAATGTGCCTGGAAGAACTCAGGTCTGTGATTATAGAGGAACTAAAAGAAGAAAAGAGAATCTTTGACGTCCTTTTAGAGGACTTCCTTGATCAGATGAAGGTGTCAACTGAGCAGGGAGAGGTCTTTATCGAAGGCAGACTCAATCTTCTTGATAAACCGGAGTTTTCGAATGTCTCCCGTATCAGGGCAATTCTTCAGACATTTGAAGAGAAGAAGGCCCTTTTGACCCTTTTGGACAGGTGCCTGGACTTAAGAGGAGTGCAAATATATATCGGATCTGAAGGACTTGGAAATGAGGTACCGGGCTGCGGCATGGTACTGGCTCCTTATGCTGGAAGTGGCAGTCCCCTGGGGAGCCTGGGTATTGTGGGCCCGATTCGTATGAACTATGCCCGTGCAGTGTCCCTGGTTGAATATACCGCCCAGGTTTTAGGCGAAAAGATTAAGGAATCGTGAACATGGACAACAAAGATATGGAAGAAAAGCAGACAACTGTAGAGAAAGAGATCGAGAGCGCAGGCGGTGATGAGATTGATCCGGCCCGGAAGCTGGCAGACAGAGAAGCAGAACTCAAACAATGTCAGGAAAAGGTGCTGCGACTGGCTGCCGACCTGGAAAATTTTAAGAAAAGGATAGAGCGGGAAAAATCGGAATATATGAAATATGCCTTAGAATCCTTTGCCAGAGAACTGCTGCCCTTTCTTGACAACTTAGAACGGGCCGTGACTTCAGCTAAGGATTCAAGGGACTTTGATAAGTTAACAGAAGGGCTTGAGCTGACCATGTCCGGGTATTTAAAGACCATGGAACGTTTCGGTCTCAAGGTCTTTACTGCAGAAGGGCAGAAATTTGATCCGAATCTGCATGAGGCCCTTACTGTGCAAGAGCATGAGGGAGTGGAAGAAAATACAGTGATAAAAGAGCTCTTAAAAGGTTATTCGCTTCATGAAAGAATCTTGAGGCCTGCTCTTGTAGTAGTATCAAAAAATGCAACAGAGGGGAGTGGACAAGAAGAAACTAGTGCTTAGTTTTAGGAGCAGTAAAATTACAACTCGATCTAACTTTTTATATTGAAGCTTTTTTACAAGGAGGATTTTCAACATGAGTAAAGTAATAGGCATAGACCTGGGGACCACCAACTCCTGTGTGGCCATCATGGAGGGAGGTGATCCCAAGGTTCTAAATAATGCCGAGGGCGGGCGTACTACACCTTCGGTAGTAGCCTTTACGGATAAAGGTGAACGATTGGTTGGAATGCTGGCCAAAAGGCAAGCAGTTACCAATGCAGAAAACACGGTTTTTGCAGTCAAGAGGCTTATTGGAAGAAAGTTTGGTGATGCAGAAGTCCAGAAGTCCAAGGATATATACCCTTTTAAGATTGTCCAGGGTTCAAGTGGAGATGCGTGTGTAGAAATAGGGGGTAAGCAGTACAGCTCTGCTGAGATCTCAGCCATGGTCCTCGGCAAGATGAAACAGACTGCTGATGATTACCTTGGTGAGAAGGTAACCGATGCGGTGATTACCGTGCCGGCCTATTTCAACGACAGCCAGCGCCAGGCCACCAAAGATGCAGGCCGTATTGCAGGATTAAACGTCCTGCGCATCATCAACGAGCCTACAGCAGCAGCTCTGGCCTATGGTCTGGATAAGAAGTCAGAAGAGAAGATCGCCGTATTTGACCTGGGCGGAGGCACTTTTGACATCTCAATACTGGAGATCGGGGAAGGTGTATTCGAGGTAAAGGCCACTAACGGAGATACCTTTCTAGGAGGCGAGGACTTTGACCTTCGTATTGTTGATTGGCTGGCGGATGAATTCAAGAAAGAACACGGCCTGGATCTCAGACAGGACCGGATGGCCCTCCAGCGTCTCAAAGAGGCGGCTGAAAAGGCCAAGTGTGAGCTTTCGAGCACTCCGGAGACTGAGATTAACCTGCCATTCATTACGGCTGACGCCAGTGGTCCGAAGCATATGGTCATTAAGCTCACCAGGGCCAAGCTTGAGTCCCTGGTGGCAGATCTGATCGACCGCGTTGAAGGTCCGTGTCAGATAGCTCTCAAAGACGCCGGTCTCACTCCTGCTGACATAAATGAAGTCATATTGGTTGGTGGCATGACCCGTATGCCAAAGGTACAAGAGAAGGTTATAGGATTATTTGGCAAAGAGCCTCATAAAGGTGTCAATCCGGATGAAGTTGTGGCAATAGGGGCGGCTATCCAGGGGGCGGTCCTGAAAGGCGAAGTCAAGGACGTACTGCTCCTGGATGTAACTCCCTTGTCCCTTGGTATTGAGACACTTGGTCAGGTCATGACCAAGCTGATTGAAAAAAATACCACTATTCCAACCCGGAAGAGCCAGATTTTCACAACTGCCGCTGATAACCAGAATGCTGTAACCATTCATGTGCTTCAGGGTGAGCGTGAGATGACATTAGGCAACAAGACCATCGGACGGTTCGAGCTGGTTGGAATCCCGCCGGCTTCCCGTGGAGTGCCTCAGATAGAGGTCACTTTTGACATAGATGCCAATGGTATCCTGAATGTGGCAGCAAAAGATATGGCAACCGGCAAGGAGCAGTCAATCAGGATACAGGCCTCCAGTGGTCTCAGCGAGGAGGAGATTCAGAAAATGACCAAGGATGCGGAACTCCACGCTGAGGAGGATAAAAAGCAAAGAGAGGCGGCGGAGGTCCGGAATCAGGCCGACACCTTGATTTATAGCACGGAAAAGAGCCTGCAGGAACTTGGAGACAAGGTAGATTCTGCTACCAAAGACCAGATCAATGATAAAATCAAAGATCTCAGAAAGGCCATGGAAGGCACGGACCTGGAGGCGATTAAAAAGGCCCAGGATGAGCTTATGCAGGCTTCTCACAAGCTGGCTGAAATGATGTATCAGCAGGCTGCCGGCGCTCAGGCAGGCAGGGAAGGCGGTGCAGATACATCCGGCAAAGGTGAAAAAGGTGGAGGAGATGACGACGTGGTGGATGCTGACTTTGAGGAGGTGAAGTAAGGAAATCAAGGGATTGTTCGGAAAAGTGCCTAAAGTGAACTAAAGTTTAAAGTGCCTAAAGTTGTGGTGCGCGCTTTCAGCGCGGTTAATATAAATAGATGGAGCGAAGCGATACCTTAACTTTAGGCACTTTAGCTCACTTTAGCACTTCAAACTCAATTAATTAGAACTAAGGTAACTAATTAAGACGAGCGATATAACTCCCATCATCCTGACTGTTGAACTCTATCCAGCCCGGATCTCTCAACATCCCCGGATTGAGTATCAGAGTGCGTCCTATCCGATCTTCCCCTCTGGATTCGTGTATATGGCCTGTGAAGCAAAAGTCAGGCTGTTTTTCTTCAATGAATTTCCTGATAGCTGTGCTGCCGACGTGGACCCCACCGCCAATCATATCAGCAGCAGTGTTGAAAGGAGGAGTGTGGGATATCAGGACCTTGATCCGTGCCTGGGTCACATATTGGTATGCCTTGTTGACAATGTCCCCGAGTTCTTCTTCAGAGAACTCGGTTGGGGTATTGAAGGGAGTGAAATTAGATCCTCCTACACCGAAAATTCCCAAGTCCCCCAGAACAAATCCTTTACCATGGATATTGATGCCAAGCTCATCCAGATAGTTCCCGATTGATGCCTTATCCATATTACCCGGGACAGCATATATTTTAGGATTAATGCGCCTGATGACATCAAGTATGGTTGAGGCGTCTTCTTTCCCTCCACAATTGGTAAAATCCCCTGTAATTATCACCAGGTCTGCCTTTGAAAGCCCAGTGATCTTCTCAATGCCGGCATACTCCATATGGATATCTCCAAAGGCTATAATGTGCATTCGGTCCTCCTAAGTCATTTCCAGTGCCCAGGTACCCACCTGCCGCTCGGGTTATGGTGCCCAGGTACCCATACAGCACCTGGTTTGGGACAGGGCTTGTGTTTCCAGTGCCCGGGTATTTGTCTGCCATCCGGTGTTATGTGTGGTACTACCCAGACAAAATCATGTCCCGGCTTGGGTGGTTTTGATTTTGAGCAAGACATAAAAAACAGAGGTATAAAAGAAATCGAGACAATAATGGATATGATCGCAAGTTTTTTGAACATGATGTTCTCCTTGCAAAAAATATAATTCTTGAGTGCTACTTATAAAACTCAAATTTTGTTCGAGGGCAAGGCGCAAAGAGACGAGAAAGCGTCCATCAAACCCCACCCCTCCGACAGATTTGATCTATTTTCTGGCTACATATTGGGGTAAGAAACCTTTATAGTCTTCTTTGATTTTTGCTATAGGAGATTTTTCAAATTTTTTCTTTTACCAGGAGCGTTTCTTGCGGCGGTCATTTCGTGCCCTTGCCTCGTTTACCTTTAAATTGCGTCCACCGAGGTCCTTGCCGTTAAGAGCTTTTATAGCGGCATCGGCATCGGCATTATCCATTTCGGCGAAGCAAAAACCACGCGGTCTCCCTGTATCGCGATCAGTAATCCAATTGAAGGACTCGAGAGTCCCATACTGCTCAAGCATTTCGCGAACTTCTGCTTCTGTGGTATTAAAGGGCAAATTCCCAATATAAAGTTTCATTAATACATTCCTCTAGGAGCAACTGCTATTCTTTAATAGTCGTTTTAAATGAAACAAACTTTTAGTTTTAGTAGTTGCTCAGGCTTAAGGGCCATTATAGATAAAATTGGTTGGAAAAATAAAACGAAAAAAGCGGGCCATCGAAAGCAAACCCGCTTTTCGGTGCTGATTTCCGAGGCCAACCGGCACTAGGAGCGCACGTTGGACGCCTGTGGGCCCTTGGGGCCCTCAACCACATCAAACTCCACTGTCTGCCCTTCTTCTAAGGACTTGAATCCGCTGCCCTCAATGGCGCTGAAGTGGACGAAGACATCAGGCCCATTCTCTTGAGAGATGAAACCGAAGCCTTTCTGATCGTTGAACCATTTCACAGTTCCTTTCGCCATGATCTTTACCTCCTTTCCTAAAAACTATGGGCTCTTTCGACCCATGTGTTGCACTTGCCATGGGTTCGAAACGCCCAAACGGAAAGGATCCGCCATGCAGGTAATTTCTGATCCATACAGAGTGTCATGTTTCCTCAAGGGCTTACCTATAAAAAAAGAGGCACTATTTGTAGCCTCTTCACTTACAGACCTGCCACTTGATAGCCTTATAGACCTACATATAGCTTATTCCAGCTATCCATCTATAAAATTACGATACGAAACATTTCTTCTAGTGTCAATAAAAAAGGGAGAGCTCCAACGCCGCTACCGGGAGGTTTTGGAAACGGCCGACGATACCTATGGGGAATTCCATGTTCACGACAAGTCAAAAGTAGTTTACATTTTGTTGATCTTGTATTTTGGCAGTGAAATTGGAAACTAGAAATTTGAAATTAGGTAACACATTTACATCTTTGTGTTTTTCCCAATTTCGAATTTCCAGTTTCGACATCGGCATTCAATTCGATAATACACGCTTTTTCGAAAAAAGTGTAAACTGATGAATGAAGGATGCCGGAATATGTGCCAAATATTTATTCACATGGCCCGTCTTGACAAATGTGTTCTGGATTGGCCGAGTCCTCTCCGGGGCATACGCCCTTACGGGCCGGAGGGTGAACCCTGAACCTGTGAACGCCTACGATATATGTACGGATAAAAGATGAAAATAGAGAAAAGGAAAAAACTAAAGGAGCTATATAACCAGTATGAAGAAGACGTGGCCGAGTTTAAAAAATCAGCGGCATGTGTAAAGGGCTGTGCTGACTGTTGTATAGACGTTGGTAATATTGATATTACAACTCTTGAAGGCATTATCATCCATGACCGGGGGACCACGTTTGAAGAGCCACTAAAATCGGAAATAAAGGCCAGGCTGGCTCTAAACAAGATGCAGAGAGAAAACGGAAGGCTTTCTCGATGCGCCTTTCTCAAGGCGGACAAGACCTGCATGATCTATGATATTCGTCCTTTTAGCTGCAGGCGGCTCTATTCAGTCAAAAAGTGCGATGGCGCGTCGCCTACCATTCACCGCCAGGCATTAAACTTGGCTAATCAGACAGTGAAAAAGATTCAACGGCTTGACTCCAGCGGATATTCCGGGCACATCAGTTACATTCTCTTTTTGCTGGACAAGGAGGAATTCAGGAAGCTCTATCTGCGCGGCAAGTTCAAACCACAAAAGATAGCAGATTTCGGGCGAAGCCACGGAATATTGATCAATCGCTCCGTCTCGCGCTGAAATTCAGGCCAAGGCCAGGAGGTGAAAATAGTTTTAAACGATCAATAACCTTAACCACATTGGATTTCGGTACCATCAAAATGCCTTGATCTTTTTCAATCCAGCGAATCGCTGTGGCCGAGTGTATCCTATATTTTACCCTCAGCCTTTTGGGAATTACAACCTGCCCTTTTGATGTGACCTTGGATGATATGGCTTCCATTTATTTTACCTCAATGATTAGAATTGACTCTGAGCTCAAGCCCCTTTTCAGATTCCTGATATGCAATACCGCATACCGGACAAACAAGATCATCACCAAGGCGTTCACCGCACTTGCACATCCATCCGATTTGACGAGCAGGGTTCCCTACCACCAGGGCATGGTCCGGGACGTCTCTTGTAACTATGGCCCCGGCCCCCAAGAAGGCATAGCGGCCAATTGTGACACCGCAGACGATGGTACAGTTTGCACCCAGAGTGGCCCCATGGCGCACAAGCGTTGGGCGCAGTTCCTTCATGCGGGGGATTTCCGCCCTGGGGTTGAACACATTTGTGAACACGACTGATGGCCCGCAAAACACATAGTCTTCAAGGGTCACGCCTTCATAAATCGAGATATTGTTCTGGATTTTGCATCCTTTGCCGATCTTCGCATTAGGGCCGATGATCACGTTTTGACCGATGTTGCAGCTCTGACCAATTACAGATCCGCTTAAAATGTGGCTGAAGTGCCAGATACGGGTCTTCGGACCTATCATCACGTTGTCGTCTATTACGGCTGTGGGGTGAACAAAGACCTGGTCAGCGGAAATCTCTTTGTCCGGGAGTGACACTGCCTGACTCTCCTTAAGGGCCTTCTGACAGGCATTAAGGACCCGGAGGACCCGCAAACCTTCTTTTCCGTCCGTGCGAGGCTGCTCCCTGGTAGCCATGCAGTGAAGAAAGTGTGCGCATTCAGCCCGCAGGGGCTCTTCCTGTTCTACAGGAACTGGTTCGGCTTCTGCCTTCACTGCCAACGGGATATTGCCATGCCAGGCCACATGATGTGGATAGAGAGTGAGTTTTTTTTCCCATGGAGCAGTGTCGTCAAAGACCGCCATTTTCTCATTGCCTACCACAACCAGCTTTTGCTCCTTAAAGGGATGGAGCCAGGAAACAAAAATATGGGCCCTTATCCCACTGTCAAATGACAAGAGAGAGACAGTGACGTCAGCGATTCTCTGATGGAGGTAGTTGCCGCCCTGGGCCTGAACTGATTCGGGCATCTCTTCCACAAGGCCCAGGATTACTGAAACATCGTGTGGGGCAAAGGACCAGAGGACGTTTTCTTCACGTCGAAGCTTTCCCATATTAAGACGATTGGAATAGATATAGCGGATGCGGCCAAGATCGCCGTCATTTACCAGGGCCTTCAGCCTTAGAAGGACTGGATGGTACCAGAGCAGGTGCCCCACCATAAGGACCTTATTACGCTCCTCTGCTAATCGAATAAGCTCTTGTCCTTCAGTTTCGGAAAGGCAAAGGGGTTTTTCGACAAATACGTCCTTTCCGGCAAGCAGCGCCTCTCGAACCAAGGCACCATGGGTCTCGGCAGGCGTAGCAATAGCTAAGCCCGCAACGGCCGGATCATTGAGGACCTCTGAGTAGGATGCGGTTACTTTGGCGTCGGGGTAATCCCGGGCCATTCGATCAAGTATTTCGGAATTTGTGTCAACTATTACTTGAAGGGCACCCAGCGCGCTGAAATTCCGGACCAGGTTTTTTCCCCAGTAGCCTGTCCCTATGACAGCAATGGAGGAAACTGTTGTTTTGTATTCCACAGTTGTCTTTTCCTTTTTTCTATCCACAGATTACCCCAATGAAACAGAAAAACAAAAGGCCCTGGAGCAATAAAAAGCTGAAAGCATTGCACTGGGTAAACATTTCATGGGGCAGGCGCAGATTACGCAGATTAATTATTTTGAGCCACTCCTGTAATCACATCAGCCCTTCAGTCAATTTCCTCTCATTATTAATAAAGAATGCCTTGACTTCATCCCAGGTTGTTCCATTCAGAGATATAGGATCAGGAGAATCTTCCGCATCTTGAAAATAGAAAAAGGACTTGAGTATATGATAGCAATTGATTCGCTGCCTTCCGTATTTTTTCAAAAACATGTCTTTTAGCTCTAATGGCTGGAAATGCTTCATGATTTCATATAAATCATAAAAGTCTTTCTTGTCGGCCCGCTGAGAAATGGCAACAACTTTCATGGAGGCAATGTCATCGATGCCGGCTATTCTTATGCCGTCAAACTTCTGTAATGGCATGATGAGCTTATATGGGTAGAGTAACAGTGACAATTTCACGCCTTCGACATTGGCGTGTATTGTTTCCTGTTCAGCAATCAGTATTTGCCCGTTTAGTTTTTCAATTATTTTGCATAACTTTTCAATTGAGAATTCTTTCTCCGAGAAAAGATCCAGGTCATCACTCTTCCTGTGACCAAGGTGCATCGCCAAAGCAGTGCCGCCGGCCAGGTAAAACCTCTCCGCAATGTCGGCTATGGAGAAAAGCTTTCCGGCTAATAAAAGCAGTCTTGAATCAACGGCCTGTTCAAACACAATATTTCCTTTTCGGGGACATGGTAATGGATGGACCAGTAACTGGCTGTTTTCCGATCTATTGTTTTAGACCTTTTGATAACATCAACGATATCATCTTTTGAATAATGATCGAGAAGCCAATGAATATCTTCCGGCCTTCCGTATTGGAGCATTCTCTCAATAATAAATCGTTTATGTCTATGTAAATCCAAGGTGTCTTGGTCAATATCCCAAAACAAGTAGGTTGATAGCGTGTTTTGCATAATGCTATAAGGCTTTTCTGAGAAAGAGCCAAAAAAGGGGAAGTTTTTGATCAGTTTTATTATTCAAAATACACCTGGTAAGATGATAGTCAAGCCCTGGTTTCTGCTATGCTTTGTAAAAGGCGAACGTACTTTGGACCTATCTGTTCATGTCCGACAGAATCCTGCTCCGTATCAAGTAGAATGGCGAGATCCTCTGTCTTGAAAAATGCCGGATAGATATTGGTCGATTGCATAATAATCGTGCCTGCACCGACATTTCTTATACCAGCAGAGAAATGAACATATAGTCTGTCCGCTGAATACGGGAAAAACGCGGAGCGTACTTGGGTGCATGAGCATTTTTGACCACGGACAACGCAGCCATCGGGACATTGGTCTCGGAACGCAGTTCCGACCAAAGACAGTAAAACTGTAATTTGGTTGGTTTTCGTTCAGACACTAATTAAGTATAATTGTATGACAGGTCGATATGAAAGTGTACCTGAAGAAATACTGAACCCGATATTGTGCTCTATTATGATGCTTTTTCAATAAGAAGGAGATATATCACCATGAAAAGTGCCTTGATTACAGGCATTACAGGTCAGGATGGCGCCTATCTGGCGGAGTTTTTATTAGAAAAGGGTTACGAGGTACATGGTATTAAACGAAGGTCTTCCTCGTTCAACACTGTTCGTGTGGATCATCTTTATAAAGATCCTCACGAAAAGGATGTCCGTTTTTTCATGCATTACGGAGATCTCACGGACGCTACGAACCTGATCCGTATAATCCAGGAAATTCAGCCTGATGAGATCTATAACCTGGCGGCCCAGAGTCATGTCAAGGTCTCTTTCGAAACACCTGAGTATACGGCCAATGCGGACGCACTTGGGACCTTGCGCCTCCTTGAGGCTATCAGAATTCTGAAAATGGAGGAGAAGGCGCGATTTTATCAGGCATCTACAAGCGAACTTTTTGGAAAGGCCCGGGAGATACCGCAACGAGAGACCACGCCCTTTTATCCGCGAAGCCCTTATGCAGCTGCCAAGCTCTATGGGTACTGGATCACGGTCAACTACCGCGAAGCGTATAATATGTTCGCCTGTAATGGTATCCTTTTTAACCATGAATCTCCAATAAGAGGTGAAACTTTTGTAACCCGCAAGATCACAAGGGCGGTTGCACGCATCAAGCTGGGCCTTCAGGAAAGACTGTACTTGGGTAACCTGGATGCCAAGAGGGACTGGGGTTATGCCGGGGATTATGTAAAGGCCATGTGGCTGGTATTGCAGCAAGAACAACCTGAGGACTATGTTATTGCCACTGGTGAATCCCATTCGGTGAGGGAATTCGTTGAAAAGGCCTTTGGAGAGATAGGAATAAAAATTGTGTGGGAAGGAAGTGGGGCCGATGAGACAGGCAAAGACAGTGAAACCGGGAAAAGCCTCGTGAAGATTGATCCGGGTTATTTCAGGCCCACTGAAGTGGATTTTCTCCTGGGCGATCCCACAAAGGCCCGTTCAAAATTGGGGTGGGAGCCAACGGTGTCTTTTGATGAGCTAATTAAGATGATGGTGCGAGAAGATCTGAAAGAGGCAGAAAAAGACCGGTTATGTAAAAAAGCAGGCTTTCGTACTTACAATCAATTTGATTAGAGATATAAACGAATCAGAACTATGAACAAGACTTCCAAAATATATGTTTCAGGTCACAGGGGTTTAGTAGGCTCGGCTATCCTTCGAAAATTAGGGGAATTGGGATACGGAAATCTTGTCTATAGGACCCATCAGGAACTGGACCTGACAAGACAGGAGAAAGTCGAAGAATTCTTTGATGTGGAGCGGCCTGAATATGTTTTTCTTGCCGCAGCGAAGGTGGGCGGCATACAGGCCAACAATATCTACCCCGCAGAATTTATTTACAATAACCTGGTCATCCAGACAAATGTTCTTCACTCTGCGTGGAAGGCAGGGGCCAAAGGGCTTTTATTCCTGGGATCATCCTGTATCTATCCCAAACATGCCCCGCAGCCACTGAAAGAGGAATGTATTCTTACCGGCAGGCTTGAGCCAACTAATGAGCCATATGCTATTGCGAAAATCGCCG
>JAUWGF010000170.1:0-3857 GCA_030606515.1 Deltaproteobacteria bacterium
ATTTCGAGGCGGGGTAAATGGTTTATAAGATACGGGGTTTTACAAGCGGTCCTATTGCTTGTTATTACGCTGTTTTTGTCTGTGTTAGTTCCTTCCTTGTGGGGGGATGATCAGAAAGACAAGCCGCGGAATCCAACAGACCATTCCAGGATCTATCTTGTCAAATTAAAAGGAAGCATAAATCCCGGTGCAGCGGAGTTTTTAAAGAGGGCGCTTAGAGAGGCGAACAGGGGCCTGGCTACCTGCCTGGTGATTGAACTTGACACTCCGGGCGGCCTTGTATCTACCCTGAGGGATATGGTCCAGGAAGTAATGGCATCACCGATTCCAACAGTTGTTTATGTAATGCCCTCCGGGGCACAGGCTGCATCTGCCGGTGCTATTCTCACCATTGCCGCCCATGTTGCCGCCATGGCGCCCGGCACCAATATCGGGGCGGCTCACCCGGTAAATCTGGGCTCTGGCGGGGAAAAAGACGAGACCATGAAGCAAAAGGCAGTAAGCGACCTCGCCGCCATGGCCAGGAGTGTGGCAACGGAGCGTGGGCGAAACGCAGAGTGGGCGGAAAAGGCAGTAAGGGAGAGCGTCTCGGCCTCCGCCAGGGAAGCACTGGAACTGAAAGTAATCGACATCCTGGCTAAAAACCTCAGTGACCTGATTCAACAACTCGATGGCAGGACAGTGAGTCTGCCTGATGGTCCGGCTAAGCTGGTGATAAGTAACCCTGAAATTATTCAGATAAAAGAGAGCTTGAGGGAAAAAATACTCAGGACCATAGCAGATCCAAACATCGCCTATATCCTCATGATGATCGGTATGACAGGGCTCTATTTTGAGTTTGCCCATCCCGGGACCATTTTCCCTGGGACCATAGGGGCCATATGCCTGCTTCTGGGTCTGTTTGCCCTGCAGGCCCTCCCTGTAAGTACTGCCGGTCTGCTTCTATTGCTCCTGGCAGTAGTCCTGTTCGTAATGGAGCTTGTAATTACCAGCCACGGCATACTGGGGGCAGCAGGTCTGGTTGCCCTCCTTCTGGGCTCTATTATGCTCTTCGATACCTCGAAGACCGGAATCTCCATTGACACTAATGTCCTCTGGACTACTATGCTGGGAGTCGGCTCCTTTCTGGCCGCTATTACCTATCTGGCGACCAGGGCCACCCTCTCCAGGCCCAAATCCGGGGCAGAAGGTCTTATAGGTGAAAAAGGTCTTGTCCGGAAGACAGTAGGAAAGAGGGGTGGACAGGTCTTTTTGCACGGGGAGCTATGGACCGCTGTAAGCGAGGAGACCATACCTGTGGATACCGAGATAAAAGTAATAGATATAGAAGGACTTAAATTGCGGGTCTCGAGGACCCATGGAGGCAAGTCATGACAATTTCTCTCGCTTTTCTGCTTTTTCTGATAATCGCTTTTCTGATATCAGCCATTCGCATACTGAACGAGTACGAACGAGGCGTAATCTTCAGGCTGGGTCGTGTCATTAAGACCAAGGGCCCGGGCCTGATAATACTTATTCCTGTAATTGATAAGATGAAGAAAATTGACCTTCGGATCGTTACCCTTGATGTTCCACCACAGGATATCATTACCAGAGATAACGTATCCATAAAGGTGAGTGCAGTGGTCTATTTTCGGGTACTTGATTCAAGAAGGGCGGTAATTGAGGTGGAAAACTTCCTTTTCGCCACTTCCCAACTGGCTCAGACCACCCTCAGGAGTGTCTGCGGACAGGCCGAACTTGACGAGCTCCTGGCAGAGAGAGATAAAATTAATGCCCAGATTCAGGAGATACTAGACCTCGACACCGAGCCTTGGGGAATCAAAGTCAGCAAGGTGGAAGTGAAAGAGATAGACCTCCCGGACGAGATGAAAAGGGCAATGGCAAAACAGGCCGAGGCCGAACGGGAGCGCCGGTCAAAGGTCATCAACGCAGAAGGTGAGTTCCAGGCAGCAAGAAAGCTGGCCGATGCTGCGAATATCATAAACAAGGCACCCGCGGCCCTGCAGCTCAGGTACCTCCAGACCTTAAGGGAAGTAGCCACGGAAAATAACTCAACCACCCTGTTCCCGATTCCCATTGATCTTTTCACACCCTTCATGGAAATAGCCAACAGACTCAAATCCCAGAAAGACGTGAATGAGCCCGTTGCGCCTGAAATAGAAGCGGGCAAATGAAAGGGTTGATATCCACGTGAGCGTTCAAAGGTTCAGAGGTTCAAAGGTTCAAAACCGTTGAGTCGGAAGTTCTAAATGGAGAAGTTATGAGAGTAGAATGATTTGAGGATATTGAGGCACGGCAGTTGGCCCGAGAGCTGACTCTCAAGGTCAACGAGAGAAAGTAACCCTGAACGGTTCACCCTGTTAAATAGGGTTCTCTTAGGGAAATTTAACAAGGTGAACTCTGAACCTGTGAACGTCTATACTATTTTTTATATGCGGAATCGTGATCAGCATGAAGGGAGATGAAACGCAGATAATTGCCTTCTATGGTAAGGGTAGCCCGAAAGGAACGGGAGGCTCGCATGGAATAGATGGGCTTTCCTTTTCGAGTTTTCAAAGTTCCTATTTTTTCAAGGTTTAAGCCGGAAGATCGTCTGATCTGGTCAAAATCCATCCTGGACAGCGTACGAAGGGTCTTGATTAAGATATGGAGTTCTTTCTTTTCCAGTTTGAAGAGATCTTTTTGAAAATCAGGAAAATTCAGATCAAGTTTCAATGCCCTTCTCCATGGCTGAAAGGTCGGTCTCCTCCGGCTTGTTTTCAGCCTCCCAATGATTAAAGGCTTCCAGCCGGTGTTGATAAGCCCTGTCTTTTAAGAGCTTCATTTCAAATTCACTGATAATCTCGACGGGCCTTAAAACAACTGTACCATCAGGGTATTCATCAACCTCGACTTTTTTGCCGGCGTATTTTTTGCCTATGGAAATTTGGCCTTGCTTATTAATCTGTTTAACCTGGAGAGTAGCCATGAGTTATTATCCCCTGTTCACCAAAGAGTATTTTATTAATATATTATTTTAATAAAAATGTAAAGGCCAAGTCACCAGCGCTACCTTTAGAGCTTAAGATGGTTCATGGGACATATTGTCCCTAATCATGGCCTTTGCCGTGCTTAGAGAACGCCATTTCCTAATGAACTTGACAGGGGGGAATAATTGAGCATAAGGTATTTTTATGGTTAGAAATTATGGTCTACAACCCATAAAAGTAGGCGCGGTGGTTTTGCCCAACCCTGTGTTCCTTGCCCCGATGGCAGGGATTACGGACTATCCTTTCAGGTGCCTTGCCAGGTCCTTCGGGGCGGGATTGGTAGTAAGTGAAATGGTATCTTCCCAAGCCCTTGTACGTAACAGCGTCCGATCTGTCCGTATGGCCGGCACTGCTGAAGAGGAATTCCCCCTGGCAGTGCAGATCTCAGGATCAGACCCGGTTGTCATGGCTGAAGCCGCCCGGATTAACGAGTCCCTTGGCGCAGCAATAATTGACATAAATATGGGGTGTCCGCAGCGTAAAATTGTAAAGACCGGGGCCGGTGCAAGCCTCATGCGTAATGAGGTCCCGGCGGCAAGGGTCATAGAGGCAATTGTAAAAGCGGTAAGTGTACCTATTACTGTCAAAATCCGTCTGGGTTGGGACCACAAAAGCATAAATGCAGCCAGAATCGCCAAAATCGCTCAGGATTCCGGCGCTTCCCTTGTTACGGTCCATGGCAGGACCCGCAGCCGGATGTTCTCCGGAAAAGCTGACTGGTCAGCAATCAGAGAAGTAAAGGAGGCTGTGTCTATTCCTGTAATTGCAAACGGTGACATCCAAAGTCCGAAGGATGCAAGTCTTTGCCTTGAGGTCTCCGGGGCG
>JAUWGF010000028.1:0-13699 GCA_030606515.1 Deltaproteobacteria bacterium
ATTTAAGTGACAAAAAAGAAAGTTAGAAAGGCTCAGAGCAGAGAAAAAACACAGACTGTAACACAAGGCAATGACAAGCCTGTCAAGAGCCACTCGCCCAACTATGGCTCTGGCCGGGCAGAGGTCAGCCCCGTTTTGAGCAGCGGCATTAAAGGTTGGGTGGATAAGGTTAAGTCCTTTCTCATAGAGGTCCGTGTCGAGTTTGACAAAGTAACCTGGCCTTCTAAGAAGGAAGCAATTGCGCTGACTGCCGCTGTATTGGCAATTACCTTTTTCTTTACTGCTTACCTTGGCATAGTAGATATTTTCCTGACAAAGCTTGTCAGCTTCCTCATTTATTAACAATGGTTTGAAATTAGAAATTAGAAATTAGAAATTTGGTAGAGATGAAACGAGCTTACGAGTTGGACGTTTACAAACTGGCAGAAGAGTTATCAGCTATGGTCTGACACGACTTTGATAAGTGGAACAAAAAGGTTCAGAACACCGTGGGCTATCAGATAATACGATCATCTGAAACAGTACAAAAGCATGAAAGCCAAATTTCCAATTTCCAGTTTCCAATTTCAGCGTTCCGTGAACGCTTACTAAAAAAATAAGTTAGTCCATGTCACACATGACTTTCTATAGCTTGTAAATGAGTAACTTTTAATGGCGCAAAAATGGTACATTGTTCACACTTATTCCGGGTTTGAACATAAGGTCAAGGTCTCTTTAGAGGAGAGGATTAAGCAGTATGGGATGGAGGAGTATTTCTCCGAAATTGTTGTCCCTATGGAAAAGGTAGTAGAAATTCTAAGAGGAGAAAGGCGTACTTCATCCAGAAAAATATTTCCGGGCTACATTCTGGTAAAGATGGAATTAAATGATAACTCGTGGCACCTGGTTCAGGACACCCCAAAAGTGACCGGATTTATCGGTGGCCTGCAGAATCCCGTACCACTTTCAGATGAAGAGGCGGAAAAAATAATCCGCCAGATGGAAGAACGAGCTCTAACGCCGGTACCCAAGTATAGCTTTGAAAAGGGTGATCATGTGACTGTGATAGATGGGCCTTTTGCCAATTTTAACGGTGTTGTAGATAATGTTAACCCGGAGAAAGGAAAGATCCGGGTACTTGTCTCTATTTTTGGAAGGTCAACACCTGTTGAGCTGGAATTTGGACACGTACAAAAGGCCGGTTAAAGGAGAATACTATGGCCAAGAAAGTCTTATCATATATTAAACTCCAGATCCCTGCCGGGCAGGCAAACCCGTCTCCGCCTGTGGGACCCGCTTTGGGGCAGCACGGTGTAAACATAATGGAGTTTGTTAAGGCCTTTAATGCAAAGACACAGGACCAGATGGGGATGATAATCCCTGTTGTGATAACAGTATATGCAGACAGGTCATTCAGCTTTATTATGAAGACGCCTCCTGCAGCTATTTTGCTTAAGAAGGCAGCAAATATCGAGAAAGGGTCAGGAATTCCTAATCGGGAAAAAGTCGGCAAAGTTACCAGGAAGCAGGTAGAGGAAATTGCCATGAAAAAGGAGCCGGACCTGACCGCTGTTGATTTGCATGCGGCTGTACGTTCCATTGAAGGCACAGCCCGTAGCATGGGTGTTGAAATTGTTGATTAAAGGCATATTACACGATGCCGGTTCGAAGCAGGCATAGTGTAGTATGGACTATAAGGGAGAAAGATTCCATGGCAAGTCATGGCAAGAAATATCTGGACGCAAGGGCCAAAGTGGATGCAGGCCGAAGGTACGGTTTGGACGAGGCAATAGATGTTGTTCTCAGTACGCACTATGTCAAGTTCGATGAGACAATAGATCTAGCCATAGTCCTGGGGGTCGATCCCAGGAAGGCAGACCAGAATGTGAGAAGCTCCGTCGTCCTTCCTCATGGTACGGGACGCACTCAAAGGGTCCTGGCAATTGCTAAGGGTGAAAAAGCCAAAGAGGCTGAAGATGCCGGCGCCGACTATGTTGGAGCCGAGGATGCGATAGAAAAGATAAAAGGGGGTTGGCTTGATTTTGATAAAGTTGTTGCCACTCCCGATATGATGTCAACGGTGGGTAGGATCGGCAAGATTCTCGGCCCAAGGGGTATGATGCCGAATGCCAAGACCGGAACCGTCACCTTTGATGTTGCCAGGGCGGTTAATGAGATAAAAGCAGGAAAGGTGGATTTCCGAGTAGACAAGGGTGGGGTTGTCCATGTTCCCTTGGGCAAGGTTTCCTTTGGTTCCAATAAAATCAAGGAGAATTTCGCATCGCTTGCTGAGACATTACTCCGTATAAAGCCTTCTACAAGCAAGGGGGCCTATGTGCGGAGCGTTGCACTGTCCACTACAATGGGACCAGGAGTGAAGGTGGATCCCGCTGAAGTTAAAGCAGTCACTTCATAAATAATATAATGTTGAATGTTGAATGCTGAATGTTGAATTAAGGTAATGGATTATATTTTTTTCCACAATTCATAATTTAACATTCAGCATTCAACATTTCCATGTCTGCTCATTAGTCAGAGACAGTAGGTACGCCTTATGTGTTTAATAGAGCTGGTCCGGCACTTAGCTCTACCTACCTAGATAGGTGAGACCTCTGCCTTTGGCAGTAAAAAATAACTGCCTATGGTAGAAAGGGGGGAGAAATTTGGCTTTAAAGCTTAAGGAAAAAGAGACCATAGTTGAGGATCTGCACGAGAAGTTTTTCAGGTCTGAAGCTGTAATTATGACTCGGTTTTCAGGTCTCGACGTTGCTGGTGCCAATGAACTTCGAAGGAAGCTCAGGGAGTCAGGTGCCGAGTTCAAGGTATCAAAAAATACTCTTTTTAAAAGGGCCATAAAGGGCACGTCGGCAGAAGTGCTTTTAGATCAGTTTTTAGGCCCTAATGCCGTGGCCTTTGCCTCTGAAGATCCAGTGTCTATGGCCAAGGTTTTGGTGGAGTTCGCAAAGAAGAGTGAGATCCTTGAGATCCGTAGCGGCGTTTTGAATGGAAAATTCATTGACGTTGCCCAAATCCAGGCCTTGTCAGAACTGCCAAGCCGGGAGGTTCTGCTTGCAAAGCTACTCACAGTTTTTGTCGCTGTTCCTACAGGTCTTGTCAGGGCCCTGTCAGGTATACCGCGAAAGCTGCTCTATGCCTTAAGGGCAATTGAAGATCAGAAAAATGATGACAATTGAATAAGTGGTTCTGCTCAAATCAAAAAGCCCGAGATGCATTTATTTATAGATAATGCTGAATTGTGAATGCTAAATGCTGAATTGTGGAAGAACGTTTAAAAAACATATACCTTAATTCAACATTCAAAATTTAACATTTAACATTTATAGTGCGCCGCAGATTGGGTTTTTTCAGCGGAATCATAGATAGTTAATAAGGAGACTGAAATGACTATTTCCAAAGAGGATGTAATCGAATTTATTTCTAATATGACAGTGCTTGAACTCTCTGAGCTAGTCAAGGAGTTGGAGGATAAGTTTGGTGTAAGTGCAGCGGCGCCGGTCGCAGTAGCGGCCGGCGGTGCAGTTGCCGGTGAAGGGGGCGGTGCCCCTGCTGAGGAACAGACAGAGTTCGATGTTGTCCTAGTAGAATTCGGCGACCAGAAGATCAAGGTAATCAAGGAGGTCAGGGCCGTAACAAGCTTGGGCCTTAAGGAAGCTAAAGATCTGGTTGAGAGCGCGCCTAAACCCATCAAAGAAGGTGTTTCCAAAGACGAGGCCGAGAAGATAAAGGAACAGGTCGAGAGTGTCGGCGCAAAGGTAGAGATAAAATAACCAGGAAATATTCACAACGATATAAAAAATTGCGCATTCAATGACGGTTGCCGCTCGATCATCTTGTATGGGCGTGGATAAACCCCGCCCATACATTTCAGGTTTTCCCCAATTGTCAATAATGTGCAACGAAAAACGCTACCCCGAGGCAGTACTCTATGACAAAAAATCAAGCACTACCCGTGAGAAAGAATTTTGGTCGTGTAAAAAAAGTCATTGATATTCCAAACTTAATCGAGATGCAGCAGCGTTCCTACGCCAAGTTTTTGCAAAAAGATGTGGCTCCGGAAGCCAGAGAGGATGTGGGGATTCAGGCAGCATTTCAAAGCGTCTTTCCGATAACGGATTTCACAGGTGCATCTTCTATTGAATTTGTTCAATATTCTATAGGTGAGCCCAAATACTCTGAGGAAGAATGTCTTTCCCGTGGCGTGACCTATGAGTCGCCGGTGAAGATGGTGGCTCGACTCCTTTCTTATGACGTAGATAAAGAAAGCGGAGTACAAAGTATACGGGATATCAAGGAACAGCAGATTTACTTTGGCGCAATTCCCCTTATGACCAGAACCGGCACCTTTATTATTAATGGTACTGAGCGAGTAGTGGTCAGCCAGCTTCAGCGTTCTCCAGGGGTGTTTTTTGACCACGACAAGGGAAAGACACATGCCAGTGGGAAATTGCTTTACTCAGCCAGAGTCATCCCGGTCCGTGGTTCCTGGATAGACTTAGAGTTTGATCCCAAAGACATCTTGCATGTCCGGATAGATCGCAGGCGGAAATTCCCTGTAACAGTGTTGCTGAAAGCCATGGGCTACAGCACTGAAGATTTGCTAAGTATTTTTTATAACTGGGATACGTATGTAATTGATGGTAAATTTCTGTATCGCAGGGTGAATACAGAGACCATGTTGGGCCAGAAGGCTACTCTGGACGTGGTGAATCCCGATACAGGCGATATCCTTTTACGCAAGAATCGCAAGTTTTCCCGGACCATGATGAAGAAGTTTGAGGAATCGGGTGTCATCATGGTACCTGTTGAAGAAGATGATCTAATAGAAAAGATCGCAGCCCTTGATGTGGTAAATCCTGAAACCGGGGAGGTGTTGATTCCCATGAACTCTCCGGTCACGAAAAAGGATTTGGCGCTTTTGAGGGAGAGTGGAATCACAGAGTTGCAGGTCCTGTTTATCGATGGCATCAAGGTAAGTTCTTCCATAAGGGACACGTTATGTCAGGACAAGACACAGAATCAGGAAGAGGCCATTATAGAGGTTTTCCGGAGGCTCCGTCCCGGTAGTCCCCCGATACCCGAGGTGGCTGAGAAGTTTTTTAATTCTCTTTTTTTCAACCCCGGCACCTATGACCTTTCAGAGGTAGGCCGTTATAAGATCAATCAGAGGCTGGGCATGGATTTGCTTCTTTCCCTGAAAGTCCTTACGACTGAGGACATAATGGAAACTGTGAGGGAGTTGGTCCGTTTAAAGGATCGGCAGGGGCCGGTAGATGACATAGATCATCTGGGCAACCGCCGGGTCAGATCAGTGGGTGAGCTTATAGAGAATCAGTACAGGGTCGGACTGGTCCGGATGGAGCGGGCTATCAAAGAGAGAATGACCCTTCAGGAAGTTGAGGCGTTAATGCCTAATGATTTGGTAAACCCTAAACCCGTTACTTCTGTCATCAAGGAGTTTTTCGGCTCCAGTCAGCTTTCCCAGTTCATGGATCAGACCAATGCGCTGGCAGAAATCACTCACAAGCGAAGGTTATCTGCTTTGGGGCCGGGTGGCCTGTCCAGGGAGAGGGCCGGCTTTGAGGTGCGAGATGTACATCCCACTCATTATGGGAGGATTTGTCCCATTGAAACACCTGAAGGTCCAAATATCGGACTGATAGTTTCTCTGAGTTCCTTTGCCAGAATAAACAGGTATGGTTTTGTGGAGACTCCTTACCGTAAGGTTGAGGACCGCAGGACTACAGGGAAAGTGGCCTATATGACTGCTATTGAAGATGAAAAGGAGACTATCGCACAGGCAACAGTCAGTCTTGATGATGACGGATATATTATTGATGACAATGTTGGTGCCAGGAGAATGGGCGAGTTCGTTATTGTCCCGGCAGAGGAGGTTACTGCCATAGACGTGGCCCCCAACCAGTTGGTCAGTGTTTCCGCAGGTCTTATACCATTTCTGGAAAATGATGATGCAAACAGGGCCTTGATGGGTTCCAACATGCAGCGGCAGGCAGTTCCTCTGCTGGTTTCAGAGGCTCCGCTCGTTGGTACCGGGATGGAGAAAATAGTGGCCATGGATTCCGGTGTGACTGTAATTGCAAAAAGGGACGGATATATTGAAGACGTCGATGCTACACGCTTGGTAGTGGTTTACGATGAGGATGAGTCCAAGGAACTACCGGTAGAGGTCGAGATACATAAATTCACCAAGTACCAGAAATCCAATCAGACAACAACACTCAATCAAAGACCAATAGTGATTCCAGGGCAGAAATTTAAAAAAGGAGACGTTCTTGCAGATGGTCCATCTACTGACAATGGAGAACTGGCATTAGGTAAGAATGTTGTAGTGGCTTTTATGCCTTGGCGAGGCTACAATTTTGAAGATGCAATGGTCGTGAGTGAACGTCTGGTCAAAGAAGATGTTTACACATCGATACATATTGAGGAATTTGAGTTGGAGGCCAGGGACACTAAGCTGGGTAAGGAGGAGATAACCCGCGACATACCTAATGTAGGGGAAGACGCCCTCAGTGATCTGGACGACAGCGGCATAATACGTATAGGGGCAGAGGTTAAGTCCGGAGACATACTTGTAGGCAAGGTTACACCAAAGGGAGAGACCCAGCTTACTCCCGAGGAGAAGCTCCTTCGGGCCATCTTTGGTGAGAAGGCAGGAGACGTAAAGGATACATCTCTCAGGGTGCCGCCGGGAATCCATGGTGTGGTGATAGATGCTAAGGTTTTTTGCCGCAGAGGTGTGGAAAAAGACGAACGGATCCAGGCCATTGAGGACATTGAAATAGCACGTGTACTTAAGGATCAGGTGGACGAGATCAATGTGATTCGTCGGACTGCTCTTAAAAAGCTGGAGAGTCATCTCGGGGGGCAGAAGGCATCGGTTTCTATAATAGACAGTAAGGGCAAGGTCTATCTTGAGGCTGGGGATGAGATTACAAGTGATATGCTCTGGAAGATACCTATCCATCGTTTGGGAGATCTCATGCTGGAGGGTCGCAGGAGCCTGATTCCTGTAGTGAGTGATGTGCTGTCCTGGTATGAGGCTGAGGTCCAACGAATAACCACATACTTTGAGGGTAAAATTGAGCGTCTGAAGAAGGGGGATGACCTTCCGCCAGGTGTGATTAAGATGGTCAGAGTCTGTGTGGCAATGAAGCGGAAGCTGGCTGTAGGTGACAAGATGGCCGGGCGTCATGGCAACAAAGGTGTGGTTTCTAATATCGTGCCGATAGAGGATATGCCATATTTCGCAGACGGTACTCCGGTTGACATTGTTTTGAATCCCCTGGGCGTACCTTCACGGATGAATGTGGGTCAGCTTTTGGAGATCCATCTGGGTTGGGCTGCAAAAAATCTCGGGGCACAACTGGCTGAGTTGGCAAAAGATTATAAGATCGACAAGATCAAGAAAAGAATGGCCAATATCTATTCGCAAGACGAGCTGAATGCCTTGATAAGCGGCATGGATGACGAACAGTTGCGAAATCTTGCCTTGAGCCTTGAACAGGGCGTACCGGTTGCAACTCCGGTGTTTGACGGAGCACATGAGGACCAGATCCGCAAGCTCCTGGTAGAGTCAGGACAATCAGAACTTGGCGAGGTGATTCTTTACGATGGTTATACTGGAGAGGCTATAGCCGAGCCGGTCACTGTCGGGGTCATGTATGTATTGAAACTTCACCACTTAGTGGATGATAAGATACATGCCCGCTCTACAGGTCCATATTCTCTGGTCACGCAGCAGCCCCTTGGAGGAAAGGCCCAGTTTGGGGGGCAGCGATTGGGTGAGATGGAGGTGTGGGCCATGGAGGCCTACGGTGCTGCTTATTCTCTTCAGGAGTTCCTGACAGTCAAGTCCGACGATGTAGTCGGAAGATCCAGGATGTATGAAAAGATCGTAAAGGGCAACAATTTCCTTGAGGCGGGTCTTCCCGAGTCCTTTAATGTCCTGGTGAAGGAACTTCAGGGTTTGTGTATGGATGTAGAGTTGCAGGAATGATACGGGGGTTTTACTGAATGGAAGATCTTCTTTCCCTTTTTACAAAGCCAAAAGATCCTTTAAGCTTTAAATCAGTCAGGATTTCTCTGGCCTCTCCTGAGAAAATTCTCGGGAGGTCAAATGGAGAGGTAAAGCAACCTGAGACGATCAATTACCGGACCTTTAAGCCGGAACGGGAAGGCCTTTTTTGTGCAAAGATTTTTGGCCCTGTAAAGGATTATGAGTGCCTGTGCGGAAAGTACAAGCGCATGAAGCACCGGGGCGTCATCTGCGAAAAATGCGGAGTTGAGGTCATCCAGTCAAAAGTCCGGCGGGAGCGGATGGCCCACATTTCCCTGGCAGCTCCGGTAGCTCATATATGGTTTTTAAAGAGCCTTCCCAGCAAAATCGGCGCTCTTTTGGATTTGAGTTTGAAAGAGCTCGAAAGGGTCCTGTACTTTGAGTCACACATAGTGATCGAATCGGAGATGCCGGACATCCCTGTGGGCACTCTTATGTCCGATGAGGCCTATTACAAGAATCAGGAGCAATTCGGCGATAAGTTTGAGGTAGATATAGGAGCGGAAGCAATACATTTGATGTTAAAGCGTCTCGATCTGGATGCCCTGTCCGTGGAACTCCGTGGAGAGATGCTCAAGACCCGTTCAGAAGCCAAAAGGAAGAAGCTCGGCAAGCGACTGAGGGTCATTGAGGCCTTTCGTGATTCAGGTAACCAGCCTGAATGGATGATTCTAAGCGTTATTCCGGTCCTTCCTCCGGATCTGAGACCTCTGGTCCCCCTGGATGGAGGGCGATTTGCCACATCGGACCTCAATGACCTTTATCGCAGGGTCATCAATCGGAATAATCGACTCAAGAAGCTTAAAGAGCTGGACGCCCCGGACATCATCATCCGTAATGAAAAAAGGATGCTCCAGGAGGCAGTGGATGTCCTTTTTGATAATGGCCGGAGGGGCCGGGTAGTTACAGGGCCGAACAAACGTCCTTTGAAATCATTATCAGATATGCTGAAGGGCAAGCAGGGGCGTTTTCGTCAAAACCTCCTTGGAAAGAGGGTCGATTACTCAGGACGTTCGGTCATTGTAGTAGGTCCGGAACTCAGGCTTCATCAGTGCGGTCTGCCAAAGCGGATGGCAATAGAGCTCTTTAAGCCCTTTATTTACAATAAGCTCGAAGAAAAGGGGCTTGTTACCACTATCAAGAGTGCAAAGAAGATGGTGGAAAAGGAGGCCTCAGAGGTATGGGATGCCCTTGATGAAGTTGTAAGGGAGCATCCTGTTTTGCTGAATCGTGCTCCTACTCTACACCGTTTGGGTATTCAGGCCTTTGAGCCCATACTCATTGAAGGTAAGGCCATTCAGCTCCATCCTTTGGTATGCGTTGCATACAATGCTGATTTCGATGGGGACCAGATGGCAGTCCATGTTCCCCTGTCAGTAGAGGCCCAGACAGAAGCAAGGGTACTCATGATGTCAACCAACAACCTGCTTTCTCCTGCCCATGGAGAGCCTATTATCATGGCTACTCAGGATATAGTCCTTGGTATATATTATATGACCAGGGACAGGTTAAATGCAAAGGGTGAAGGCAAGATATTTAGTTCCAGGGAAGAGGTGCTACTTGCGTGGGAGGCGGGTGTTGTTCATCTACAGGCCAGGATTAAGGTCAGGATTCGAGGCGAGCTGACAGAGACCACTGTGGGCCGGGTGATCCTCTCGGACATTCTACCTGAGGAGGTGCCTTTTTCTATTATTAATAAGACCATGCGCAAGAAGGACCTTGCCGGACTCATTAATGAGAGTTACCGCAAAGCAGGGGCCAAGAAGACAGTAATTTTGGCGGATCGCCTCAAGGACATGGGATATCGTTTCGCCACTCTGGCCGGGATTTCCGTTGGTATAAACCATATGATGGTTCCGGTGCAAAAGGAGGAAATTCTTGAAAAGGCCCAGAAAGAGGTGGCAGAGGTCCAGCATCAGTACTCTGAGGGTCTTATTACTGACGGAGAACAGTACAACAAGGTGATTGACATATGGACCAGGGCCACCGATGAGGTGGCGAAGGAGATGATGGAGGGTATCTCAGTAGAATACCACCGTGGGGCTGACGGAAAGGCGGTATCCGCCCCCAGTTTCAATCCTATTTTTATTATGGCTGATTCAGGCGCCAGGGGCAGTAAGGACCAGATCAGGCAGCTTGCAGGAATGCGCGGCCTGATGGCTAAACCGTCAGGTGAGATCATAGAGACTCCAATTCAGGCAAACTTCCGTGAGGGCTTGAGTGTGCTGGAGTATTTTGTCTCCACTCATGGGGCACGGAAGGGTTTGGCAGACACGGCCCTTAAGACCGCTAACTCCGGCTACCTCACCCGGCGTCTGGTTGATGTTGCTCAGGACGCCACCATAATAGAGGAGGATTGCGGAACCATTGACGGCATAGAGATTGGGCATTTGTTGGAGGGTGGTGAGATTATCCAGCGTCTGGGCGAGCGTATCCTTGGGCGCGTAGCCCTGATGGACATAGTTGATCCTGTGACAGGAGAAGTCCTTGTCAAGTCCAGTGAGCAGATTGACGAGGAAGGGGTCCGTAAGATCGAGGAGGCGGGTATTCCCAATGTTGAGATTCGATCTGTGCTCACCTGCAGGTCTCCTTATGGGGTCTGCGCCAAGTGCTACGGGAGAGACCTGGCCCGTGGCGGCATTGTGGCCATGGGGGAGGCAATCGGCATTATAGCCGCGGAGTCCATAGGGGAACCGGGAACACAACTTACCATGCGGACCTTTCACATTGGTGGAACTGCCAGCGGTAAGGTGGAGCAGGCTGAAATTCGCTCAAGGGGGTCTGGTGCGGTGCGTTTTGAGAGGTTGAATGCCGTGCGAAATCCGGCCGGCCGACAGGTAGTGTTGAATCGAAATGGAGAAATAGTGATTGTGGCCCCAGATGGACGTGAGAGGGAGCGCTTTCCAGTAATATACGGCGCCGAACTGGTAGTAGAGGAAGGCCAGGAGATAGAGGCTGGGGAAAAGCTTGCTCAGTGGGATCCGTTTACCGTACCGATTCTCTCAGAGGTGCCCGGGGTGGTGAAGTTCGGGGATCTCACTGAGGGCATCACCATAAAGGAGAAGGTGGATCCGGTCACCGGCAAGGCAAGCAGGGTGGTGATACAGTACCGTGCAGCAGATTATCAGCCAAGGATTTCCATAAAGGACGAGAGGGGGCGCACCTCGAAGCTGGCCAAGGGCAAAGGCGAGGCCCGTTACCAGCTCCCGGTAGGGGCCATTATCACTGCCAATGAGGGAGATAAGGTGGCGGCTGGAGAGCCTCTATCTAGAATCCCTAGAGAGACCACCAAGACTAAGGATATTACAGGGGGTCTCCCGAGGATCGCCGAGCTCTTTGAGGTAAGAAAACCCAAGGAGTACGCTGTTATTACAGAAATCGACGGAGTGGTTTCTTTTGGCAAGGATATTAAGAGCAAGAGGCGGGTGGTTGTTACTCCGGAGTATGGTGACGCAAAGGAGTACCTGGTACCCAAGGGCAAGTATATAAAGGTCCATGAAGGAGATTATATCAGGGCCGGTGAGTCGTTGATGGACGGGGTCATCGATCCCCATGACTATCTCAGGGTGAAAGGCATAAAGGACCTCGCCCGATATATGGTGGGCGAGATTCAAGAGGTATACAGGCTCCAGGGTGTAAAGATTAATGATAAACACATCGAAGTGATAGTGCGGCAGATGCTGCGCAAGGTAAAAATCACCGGTGTGGGAGACAGCACATTCATGCTTGGAGAGCAAGTAGAACGCCGCCGTTTTGAGGAGGAAAATGATCGGATAATGGCAGAAGAAGGAGGCGAGCCTGCTTCGGCTGAACCTATGCTTCTTGGTATTACCAGGGCGTCTCTCAGCACAGATAGCTTTATTTCAGCAGCATCTTTCCAGGAGACTACCAAGGTCCTGACCGAAGCCTCTATAGCCGGGAAGGTGGATTACCTGAGAGGGCTGAAAGAAAACGTAATCATGGGACGCCTTATACCTGCCGGTACGGGCAAGGTGTTCTACGAAGAAAAAGAGCGCAGACGGGCTGCGGCGGATTGATGGTGATGTGCGAGGAACAGGGTAAGGCCGGGCAAAAAGCTCGGCCTTTTTTATTAGGGCACATCCCTTTACCTTTCATATCCTGGTAGTTCGATTGTATCGCATGAGCCGGTATCACACGTGTGATGCTCAACAGGAGGTCGACGCCGGGAAGCATCACTTGGGCGTTTATCTACAGCAATATTGGCAACACTCAGGAGCTTGCCGACATTGGAACTCTCGCATTTGGGGCACGAAACTGAGTCCATTTCATTTTTGCTCATAATGAGGAGCTCAAATATGTAGTCACAATTCAAACACCTAAATTCATGAATGGGCATGTTATTAGTCCTCCATATTACTTTTGAATTTAATAACTTTAATATTAATTGTTCCTTGTCTATCTTGCAACCGGCAGAGGATGGGAATATACGGTTTATTATGGATCTGATTGAATTTGCGGCTAAGCTTAAAAAAAGAGCAGGCGGTGATGCGGGGATGGTCTTGATCCACAATGGGATTGTGCGGAATTCCAGCAGGGACGGAAGACCTGTTAAATCCATTGAGGTAAAAGCGGATTGGGGGAAGTTGTCCCGGATACTGGCCGATACGCGAAAACTCCCTGGAATTATGGCGGCTGAGGCTGAAATACAAGAGGGAAGACTGGGCGTGGGAGAAGATATTATGCTTCTCGGACTTGCCGGAAGTACCAGAGAATATGTTATTATGGCACTGGCATCTACTCTGGACAGAATAAAGAAAGATGTCACCATAAAGCAGGAGTTCAGTAGTTGACAATACAGGAAGATAGTGATCTACGGCCTGAGATGATAAAGGTATGCAGGCAATTATATAATAAGGGCTTGATTGCCGCTGCAGATGGAAATGTAAGCGTTCGACTTTCCGGAGGGGACATCCTTATAACTCCCAGCGGGGTGCATAAGGGCTTTTTGAATGAGGCGGACCTGGTTGTGGTGGACTCTGAAGGGCATGTCCTTAAGGGGCTGGGTCGTCCCTCTTCAGAGCTGGTCATGCACACGGCAATCTACCGGCAGGACCCGGGGGCCACGGCAGTAGTGCATACGCATCCTCCCTGGACTTTGGCGCTCAGCCTGTCAGGAAATCAACTGTCGCCTCATTTGCTAATTGAGGGCAAGATGTTTCTTGGAGATGTGACCATAGTGCCTTTTGAAATGCCAGGCACCGAGGATTTGGCCCGTGTGGTTGTGGATGCATTGCATAAAGGACCTGCCCAGATCCTTGCCCATCATGGAGCTGTCACCAGGGGGCCGAGTCTTTGGAAGGCCTTTGAACTCATGGAATGCCTGGAGCACACTTCCCGCATAACAGCATTGGCAAAGATGCTGGGAGAACCCACGCCCTTGCCGGAAGGAAAAGTATGATAGAAATACGTCAGCTCCAAGTCTTTTTGGCTGTGTGGGAAAATCGCAGCTTCAGCCGGGCAGCCCACGAGGTGCACCTCACTCAGCCGACAGTAAGCGGTCACATTCGGGTCCTGGAAGAGACTTTGGGCGTTCGATTGTTTGACCGAAGCGGGAAAGATGTAACGCCAACCAAGGCCGGCGAAGTTCTTTATCCTTTTGCG
>JAUWGF010000070.1:0-8216 GCA_030606515.1 Deltaproteobacteria bacterium
GCAAGCGCAAAGACCAAGTCCTTTGCCACAGAAGACCTTGTCCGTACAAAGGAAGACCTTGAGGCCGTTGGAGACCTGTTTCTTGAGACCATACGCGGAGTGGCCGGCAAGTCCGGCAAGGTGGCAGGTGAGGTGCTCACTGAAATTGCAGACCAGGCCAGGAAAACCCCCTCTACCCTGAAGGAGAAGGCAGGTGAAGCCGCTGAGACAGTCTCAAATCTTCTTAAGGAATTAGGCAAAGACACATTTGGTAAAGCAGCGCATCTCACCGAAGAGACAGTACACACCGCAGCCGATGAGGCCAGACAACTGTCAAAACGGGCACTGGATATAGCCAAGGGAGCAGTATCCGGGATATTACAGGGCGCAAAGCATGCCTTAAAGAAAGATAAGGAGGACAAGTCATGAAAAAGGCAATTTCTGCAACTCTTTTAGCACTCTGGCTGATCAGTGGTTTTACAGTGCAAGCAGTTTTATCGGCTGAGCAGACTGGCCAGACAAAAGACAGGGAAGCCACGGAAATGGAGTGGCAACAGGCCCTCAAGGCACAGGTCGCCCTGGCCAGGGCAAAAGTCAATCTTTTCAAGGCACGTACCGAGCTTTGGCTGGAGAAAAACAGTGAGGCTGCTCTCCAAAGCCTCGAAGATGCCAAAACGAATCTACGCCAGGCATACGAGACGGCCGATACGGTCACAAGAAGGCGGATTGCCGACTTGGAAGAACAGATCAAGTCCGCGGAGACCGCCCTGCGTACAAAAGTGACCAGGCCTACTCGGAATTGACCGATTTGGCTGACAAGAGCGAAAGCACTCTCAATGCAGCTATAGCAGAGACTCAGACCAAGGCGACTGCCCTCAAAAAGGAGACCTCCACCAGGATAGCCCTGGTTCAGGCCCGTGCCGCTGCCCTTAAGGCCAGGATCGCCCTTGAGATTGAACAGTCTCCGGAAAAAGCCGGGCAGGCGCTGGAGGATGCCCAGGGATACCTGGCAGAGGCCAAGGCAAGTGCCTCCAAAAGGACTGCTGATGGTATAGTACAGCTTGAGCGCGATGCACGGGCAGCCAAGCAGGCTGTCACTGAAGGCGTCAGTGAGGCCAAGGGAAAAATCAACGCCCTGGCGCTGCATACCGAAGAGCAGCTTAAGGCCTATGGCGAACAGGTGGGGGAAAGCGAGGAGGCGGTGCTGCTCAGGAAGCGCTACGCCGAGCTTGAGGCCCAGGCTGCCCTGCTTAAGGCCCAATTGGCAGCCAGTGCAGACGCGACCCGGGAACAGGCCCAATCCTATCTTGACGAGGCAAAGGCCTGGTACGCCCGGGCCCAGAGTCAGGCCGAGGAAACCGCCCGGCTGGAGTTGCAGAAAATGAATAAACGCATAGATGACACCAAGGTCGCCCTGAAGGAAGGGGGAAAGCAGGCCAGCAAAAAGCTTTCCGACCTCCTTAAATCAGCGGCTGAGATGGTGGAGATCAAGGGAGAAGAGTAAGGACGCCTGAAACCCGGACGGCCATACATCATTACCTGGTCGTCCGGGTTTCAGGAACGTACAATAAATAACTTGAACAAATTAATGTCTTTTTTGCCGTCTTCTTCGTTGCTCGTCGATCACATAACCCGTTATGCTCACTCCTCGCGCCTTGAATACAACAAAAAATCCTGTTAATTTTTGTTCAACTTATTTATCTCCCGTTCCTAACCCGATGAAATGCAAATCTTACAAAGACTTATCCGTCACTATGCTATGGTGGATGGTCTTGGTCATGGATGCCCTTTGCTTTGCAATGCTGGTTACAGTATTGCCTGTACGCCTGCGCAATGGATGGGGCCTGCGTATTGCGACCTCAGTACTTCTTAAGGTAGCAGGAGTCAAGGTGAAGGTGGAGGGACTGAAAAATATCCGCCACGATCATGCATATATCTTTGTAGCCAACCATCAGAGTTGGTTTGACTCGTTTGTGCTCTGTACTATCCTGCCGGTTCCCGTGACTTTTGCCACCAAGAAAGAGATGTTCCGGGTTCCCGTTTACAGTTATATTATGCGCCGGCTGCGATTTGTCTGCGTGGATCGGGACCGCCCAAGGAATGTAGTAAGGGGAATTGATTCGATTATTGCCCTGCTCCGTTCCGGACTGTCGCTTGTCATCTATCCGGAGGGAACGATGAGCAAGGCCGGAGAGCTTGGATCATTCGGCAGAGGTTCCGTGCTCCTGGCCGCCAGGACAGGTATTCCCATCATCCCCATCACTGTCGTCGGTACACGGGAGATCATGCCACCGGGGAAATGCCGTATCAGTTACGGCAGGCGGGTGAGGGTCTTTATCTCGGATGCCGTAGAAGTGGATGCGGCTGACCGGGAAAGACAGGCCGTTGTTACAGAAAGGATAAAACAACGAATAGCGGAAAATCTATTTGGATAATTATGAGGAGGATAGGTAATAATATAATATACCGATCCTCATTGGAATCGTAACTGTGGGGATAGCCCTTGCCGGGACTGAGATTTTTTTACGAGCCTGGCACGCCGCAAGAAAGCCCGGCCAGTATTATCAGATTGGGAAATAAGCCATGCCTGTCCATACAGATTGGAAAAAAGTTGTGGTCATCGCCCTTATGATTGGTGGTATCCTCTCCCTGCATTACCTCACCTTGCCTTACATAGGATACCGGCCAGCGGTTTACCGGATGCTTTTTTACCTGCCCCTGGTTCTGGGGAGCCTCTGGTTTGGGCTGAAGGGGGCTATATTCGTCTGTGCAAGTGTTTCCATACTCTATCTTCCATATACCATGACACAGTGGCAAGGATTTTCGTTAGAACATTTTCATGAACTGTTGGAGGGGGTATTATACATCATTAACGCTTTTATCATTGGGTATCTGGTTGAAAAGGAAAGAAAGGAACACGGGGCACTTCTCCAAGCAGAGAGCCTTGCTGCTGTTGGAAAGGCCGTGTCTGAAATAGCTCGCGATATGAAAACGCTCCTTATGGCTATTGGTGGTTTTGCAAACCAGGTCTCCAGAAAACTGCGGCACGAAGATCCCAACCGGAAAAAACTGGAGGTTGTGGTTCAAGAAACAGCCCGTCTCGAATCCATGGTAAAGCAGATGCTGGACTTTGGCAGACCCCTGGAGATTCAGCCCACGGAAATAAGCCTGAATGAGTTGGTGATGAAAACTGTGAAAGTGGCAGAACCAGTGGCAAGGAAGTCGGGGGTGGAGCTGAAAACTGATCTCGAACCGTCTTTGCCTCTCCTTCTGCTGGATGGTCCCAGAATAGAGCAGGTCATCCTGAACCTGATCACCAACGCAGTTCAGGCCTCTCCGGCCGGAGAGCATGTACTGGTCAGGACTCATCTGGAGAGCGACGAAGTCTTGTTGGAGGTGGCTGACCGAGGATGCGGGATAATGGAAGAACATCGTGACAATGTCTTTCATCCTTTCTTTTCAACAAAAAAGGCTGGGACCGGTCTGGGCTTGGGTATTGTGAAAAAGATCGTGGAAGCCCATGGAGGAGATGTCTCTTTCCAGTCCAACCCGGAAAAGGGTGTGACTTTTAGTGTGCGGCTACCTTCTCAATAAGACTGGGCATTCAGAAAAATTTGCCGTGGATAACCAATATAACGTGGAAAACGCAAAATCATGGCTATCCCTTTACTCTCTTCAAACCGTGTCAACGATATTCTTCGATATCTGGAGGAACTCCATGGCAATCGCCTTTTTTCGGCACTGGCGTTTACCTTCCTGAGCTATCTTGTAATGACCGGATACGACGCATTGGCCTTACGCTATATCCATCATCCCCTTTCATACAGCAAAACCGCATTGGCCTCTTTTATCGGTTATGCCTTCAGTAATAACATTGGATTCTCAATGATTGCCGGCGCATCTGTGCGTTACCGCCTGTATTCAGAAAAACCATTTCGAAAAAAACAGATAAAATCCCAAGGCTGTCGTATGGTTTTGACTGCCATCTTTATCTTGGTATTTTGGTTGTTTTTCTCGGGGCCCTTGTCGGTCTCCTATCGATTTACAGATTTCTCAAAACAGAAAGAGAAATTATGAAAGATACCTATCATCCGTCAATTGCTGCCGATGTCCTGATTGCTCTCTTGCTTGGTGCTATTGGGATACTTATGGTTATCCATCTATTCAAGTGGTTATAGAAAGCACCATACAAAGGAGAGAGACAATGCGACGTTCGGACTTCCACTATTTTCCCCTTGCATTACCCTTTATTCTCATTTTTCTGTTTCTCTTCATCTTCGTGTTCACTTTGCTCCAGATCGGAGTCCTTGGATATGCCTATGAGAAAATAGGGATCAGCCCGCGGTATATTTTCAGCTTACTGTTCCTGTCTCTTGTGGGGAGTGGCATCAATATCCCTGTGGCAAAACTACCTTCGAAAGATGTGCTTTCAGGCCAAGAAATTACCTTTTTCGGCATGCGGTACACTGTTCCCTCTGTTCAAAAGTGGACACGAACGGTTGTTGCCATCAACGTTGGCGGAGCTATTATCCCAACCCTTCTCTCACTCTACCTCTTGGTGAAGAACGGGTTATATGTCCAAGGCCTCGTGGGTGTGGCTATCGTGACGATTATCGTCCACTGGATGGCCCGGCCTGTCAAAGGCGTGGGGATTGCCGTGCCGATTTTCATCCCTCCCGTGGCGGCCGCTGGCGTTGCTCTCTTGCTTTCACAGGAGTCAGCCCCCGCCTTGGCCTATATTGCAGGGACCATGGGAACCTTAATCGGCGCGGATCTCCTGAACTTTGGCAAGATCCAAGGGCTTGGTGCTCCTGTCGCTTCCATCGGAGGGGCCGGGACCTTTGATGGGATCTTCTTGACAGGGATCCTGGCTGTTTTGCTGGCTTAAGACTGAAGAGGCAAAAAAGGCCTCACTTGCTGAGCTGTTGCAAAAATTAAGATCGACTGGAAAAGGCATTTCTGATTCAGAAGCAAAAGCACGTCTTCAAAAATACGGCTACAACGAAATTACAGAGAAGAAGGTCCACCCCTTTGTTAAGTTCCTGAGCTACCGCTGGGGACCGATCCCCTGGATGATCGAAGTTGCGGGAGCTTTATTGGCAAAATTCTTGACAGGAAACATAATAGATGAGAAAGTTGTTTTTAGAATTGACATTTCATGCTTTTCGTTTCTAGTAAGAACGCACAAAGTGCAAGCCTGAAGCCCTTTGTTAAAAACGCCATTTGTGGCTGTGTGAAGTATAGAAATTACACGAAAGGAGATAGATGAGATGAAAAAGACGATAGTTTTGCTATTATTGTTGCTTACGTTTTTTGTTCCAAATGTATCATCTTCACAAAATGGGATAACGACAGGGTCCAAAGACATAGATAAATTGGAGATATTAAATATAAAGAATAAATTAGGAGACTACATAAAAGAGTTATCTGTTATAAAAAACAATTTAAAGCAAATACACACTTCTATGAGTGCTTCTCAGGCAAAAGAGCGATTTTATATAATACACTCCCGTGAAAACATTGAAAACATACAAGGAATATATATGTATGTTGATAATACACTCCAAGAAATTTTACTCATGAAAAAGGACAAGATACGGTATTATCGCTATTTGAAAGAATATGAAATCAACCAAATGAGAAGGCTTACAAATGAATATCTTAACAATATACAAAGAATGCACACTCAAATATCAAACAAGACTGCTTTACATCTAATTGATAAAGCAACAGAAACCATACACTCATCATCAGAGTTATTAGATAAAGCGATTGACATCGTACGACAACATAGCGAGCAAAAGGAGACAGATCGGTGACCCATTATTCTTTAGAGAGAAGATCCGGACTGTTCATATTCTGGCAGACGGCAGGACCATAGGGGAGGCCGATGCAGAGGTGTTCAAGGGCTTTGAACACAACCGCGCCGACGTTCGAACTGACAACTTCCAGGGCATCGAGTCGCAGCGTATAAGGCACCTCGGAGCAAGATCCAAAAGCTCTTTCATGTCCAACACAACAGGTGCTTACAGGCCAAGAGATCACCTACGCCCAGGTTTTCCAGACAAAAGAGTTTTACGGCCAAAAACACAACCCTTCTTTTAGTTCTATTACTCTTTCTTTTTCCTGGTAACTCGTAGATTACGAGGTGGGTTTTCCGGGGTATACTTATGACTGTTTCGCAGTGAATTTTTGCCCATTTTTTTGAAATCGCCGGGTACATTTTGACGCTCAGATTTAGGTTGGGTTCGGAGTCTCGCAAGCTCGCTTACCTGGTAGATTTTAAAGAGCAAAAGGCGCGGTAATAGTGGACTATTTCAAGGTTTTTGATTTTTAAAATATGCCAAAAATGATCTGAAGATGGATGAAACGTTTAAAAAGTGTTACGAGAGCAATCATTAACTTTATCTTTCAATCCATAACAGAAGTTGAACTACAGAACACATAAGAGATGGAAAACATGACTCTGGGACTATCTTTAAAATGGCGCATCGTAATCAGCAGCGTATTGCTATTCGCGCTTGTCGGAGCCCTTTTTTATTTTCAAGAGAAATTCCACGTGGTAAGCTTTCTTGAATGGCTTGATGGACTTGGCGCCTGGGCTCCGATTCTTTTCATTCTTGTCGAGATGGTGGTGGTATTTATTTTACCTGGGTTCGGACTCATCTTAGCGCAAGGGTTGGAAGATTGTTCTGCTAACAAACCTTGTACCGTTCTTTCCTTTCAAGCTCTCCCATTATTTTTTCGGGCTCACAGGCTTCTCTCTTCGGGATTTAGTTATTGGGGTCTTTTTCGGAATTATGCCGATTACGATCACCAACGCTTATATTGGTTCTCTCGCCTCCGATCTATCCACCCTTGGCTTGCGCAGCTCTTCGAGAACGCAGGCGGATTGGGTCATATATGGCATTGGCCTGGTTGTTATGATCGCACTGGTTGTTTACATCACTCACCTGGCCAGGAGAGCCCTTGATAAGTATATTCCGAGGGAAGAATTGCAACTTCTCAATAACTCAGGGTAAGATGTAATCTACCCCAACTTATTGAGATGTTACGAAGAATTGTCTTGAAAATGTATGCAATAGAATATAGGCCCTTACAAAAGAAAATCTTCATGCGGATTGAATATCCGAAAACAATACATATATAGATTTTCAGATAATTAATTTCACAAGAATAGAGGAAAAAACATGAAGGAGGCGTACAGGTAGTACGTCGACTGAAGGTTTTGACCGATAACGCAGTGAAATTATTTATGTGGAAATCTATAACACACAAGAGGTGAGCGATGGTACGGTTAAAATGGTTTCCCTGGAGATTTATCGTACGCCGCGTTGCCAGGGCTCATGGGTTTCTTGATCCGATCGCCCTGCTGGCGCGTCTCCGTCGATTCGCCCAACCCTCCGAGGTTCACGAGCCCATCGAATTGCTGCGAGCCGGGGTGGTGCTGCATGCCAGGGGTCTTCTCAACAGCCGGGTCCTCCAGCACAACCTGGATTGGGTCTGGCCCTACTGGGTCGAGCGTCAATTCGATCCCAAAGATGTCGCTTTTATTCCCCGGGCTTTTTCCCTCACCCTCATCAATCTCACGCATCGCAACTGGACGGCCATCGGATTGCCCGACTGCCCGGAACTACCCATCGTGGATCCTCGGGGTTTGCTCACACCCTTTTTCGACGGCTGGTCGCTTGACGGCTGGATTCTGACTGAAGACGGACGTTTCTTGCTTCCTTCACGCTCGGCATCGTCCGTCCAGCGGCTAAATCTCGGTGAGAGCCTTGCCGTTAAGACCGAAACGCATCAGGATAATCTTTCTTTAATCACTTATGCGGAGGTTCAACTGGAAAACGAGACGCCGACCTGCCGGATGAAACTGAACGCCTGCGCCGACACCAAAGCCTGGGCCATTGTAGCGCTTCGGCCTTACAATCCCGAAGGGGTCAGTTTTATCCACAAGATCGCCCTTTCACCAGATCGGACGACTTGGGCCATTGATGGACGTTGCGCAGTTGAATTCAGCGCTCCGGTCGACCGGCACCATGTTTCCCGTTATCGAAACGGAGATGTTTATAGCCATTTATGCGATCTCACAGAAAAAAACCAGGTCAAAGGCGAAGCGGGCATGGCCACCGCGGCAGCGCTTTTCAAGCTCGAACCTGATAAACCCCGGGACATTGTCGTGAGCGTGCCCCTAAAGATCGACAGATCCCCAACACATCTCACAAGTGCATCCTGGC
>JAUWGF010000108.1:0-6366 GCA_030606515.1 Deltaproteobacteria bacterium
AGCAGAAATGCAACCGTTAAAATGAAGACGCTCCCACCCTGGGAAAGGGTGATCCACAAAATACTTTTCCCTACCCGTTTAAGCCGCTTAATGACGAGACTGCCACCAATGGAGTAAGCGATGATACTCAGGGCCATTTCAGTGATGACATAAAGATCTTTGTCAACCAGCTGAGACGACAAAATATTGAAAAAGGAGGGACTGAATAACATGCCGACCACCAAGTAACCGCTGACGCGGGGCAACTTGAGCGCGTTAGCCGCGCGTCCTCCCAAGTACCCCAGAATCAGCAACAGCCCCACGGCCAGTAAGGGATGCGCAATCATTGAAAAGCCTCTTCCCCCTTTTTGAGCCATAGCTCCAGCAGGTCCAGGATATCGAGGTCGGCAATGATCCGGCCCTCCTTGTCTACTACGGGCATGTCCTTAACATTCCGTTCGATCATCCTGGTGATCACATCATGTAAGCATTCATGTTCGTGACAAACGCTGAGTCCGGCATCCATCACGTCCTCAGCCTTTTCAGAAGCAAAAAGCTCCATGATATGTTCGGTAATCACAAATGCGTCGCTGACTCTACTCTTCAAATAGTGGCGGAAGATGACATCTTTCAAATTATCTAATGAAATCGATCCCTTAACCTTACCCTCAAAATCTGCCACATAGACAATGCGCCCCCGATGTCTTTTGATCATGGTGCGTAACACTTCTCTAAGGGAGCTTTCTGTCTTCACTACTGGCAATTCTACTCTATTAGGTAAAGAATCCAGAAAGTCTTTTACCGTTAATCTCTTCACACTGCTGCACCCTTATTTATCGTTCGTAGACGTTTAATTGTCTCCATTTTACCTATTAGCTGATAGAAAGTCACTTGCGATTTGGGCCAGAGCGGCACTCCTAAACACCGCACACTATACTCCGAAAGGCTACAATTGCATATTTTTGTCATACAAGAAAAATGAGTGCTTTCGGCCTTAAACAGCTAGTTACGTGTTTTAACTCGTAACCCGCAACCCGCAACAAACCCACCAAGCAAGTGCCCCGGTCGTTTTCAGAACTCATAGTAGGTATAAGAAAAGTGCAGTTTGTGGCCTTGCGTAGTATACATCAGGCTGACCTCAACCATCCGGCCAGACTCAAGCCAAAGTAAGTCACAAGCCATCCAATAAGCAGCGAAAGAGGTATCTTTTTGTTGTTTATCCAGGGTAGAGTTGCAAAGGTGATCACTGGCACCAGCGGATACAGAATTCCGGCTCCAAGTGGCGAAGAATGTCGCAAGAGTTCCTGTATTCCCAGAAAGAACCACGGGCCTTGTATCAGGTCTATGTTTTTCCCCGGAAGGTCTATCGGGGCGTGAAACAAAAGGGCTACTCCAATAGAACCGGCTAAAATGCTCAGAAAGATCTTCCAGCTTAGGATTACCCGACGGGTGTGATACCAGGTGCCAAGCCCCCATAACAGGGCGGTAAGGAGCAGATGCAGGAGGTAGATACGGCTTAAACCCTCATCTGTGCTCGCCATCAGGAAACGGTTGAGTCCTGATCCAATCAATGGGACTTTCAGCAGGAGGTGCTCGGCAATTGTGCCCGCAGCCTGACCTGTTCCATCATACCGCAGAACATATCCGGTAAATAGGGCAAGGATACTCATGGGGATGGTAAGGCTCAGGACAGTCCACTGTCTGCGACCTGAGGGCCGGATAGAGATTTTTGGCAGATCATCAATGCTTTGCCATGCGTGATAAATAAGTAGAAGGAAAAATGCCTGGCTGGTCCAGAAGTGCAGGGCCCTCCAGAAGGCACCAAAGGGAAGTATTGCTTCGATGGCGACGCTGGTTACAAAAGGGTCTGCCACCTCGTACTGGTAGGCCACAACAAAGCCCGAGCCTATAGAGGCCAGCAATGCTGCAATAGTCATCTCGCCGACTCTGTCAAAATTCAGCATTGTAAGAAGGAGCCATTTATCTCGTGACAGGCCCTAACTTAACCGCCTGTTCAGGGCGCTTTCTTTTATTTCGGTCATCAGAGGCCCAAGGATAGCATCTCTGCCAACAAAATCCGGATATAACCCGTGGCTGAGGTCGAATTCCCCTGGGAAGTCAGAGGTAAGGAAGTCTAAAAGATGCTCTCTTATCTTCTGTGCAGTAGAGCACTCAAGAAGATCTCGAACCAAAGCGCCACATTGGTTCTGGTTACTCATTCGAATCATGCGCTTGATCTTTGGTATATCCAAGGCATTCATGCTCAGTTCGTCCAGACCCATGCCGATAAGTACAGGAAGATACATCGGTTCTCCTGCCATTTCTCCGCAAACTGCCGCCTCAATTCCTGCTTCATGGGCTGCCTCTATTGTACGATAGATCATCCTCAAAACACCGGGGTGTAAAGGCTCGTAGAGATGTGCCACATATTCGTTACCTCTATCGATTGCCAGGGAATACTGAATGAGGTCGTTTGTACCTATACTGAAGAAATCCACTTCCTTGGCAAGGACATCCGCCAAAAGTACAGAAGAAGGGACCTCTATCATAATACCTGTCTTGATATCTTCATCAAATGGAATTCCCTCTCTCCGCAGCTCATTTTTGGTCTTCTCCAAATGTTCCTTGACCTGAATTATTTCTGACCTGCCGGATATTAAAGGGAAAAGCATCCTCACATCCCCGTATGCACTGGCTCTGAGTATTGCCCTGAGCTGTGTGCGAAACAGATTTGACTCTTTCAAACAGAGCCGAATCGCTCTCAGCCCGAGGGCTGGATTGCTTTCATCGTCCTGAGAGACTGACGACAAGAACTTATCCCCGCCAATATCCAGAGTACGGATTGTTGTTGGAAAGGGTGACATGCGCTCTACGACTTCTTTGTAAGCCAGAAAAAGTTCCTCTTCAATAGGAAGCTCCTTGTGAGCCAGATACATGACCTCGGTACGGTAGAGCCCTATCCCCTCAGCACCATTGGATATGACAGAGGAAATTTCCTCAAGGAACTCTATGTTAGCCTTGATCTTAAACCTGAATCCGTCCTGTGTCTCTGCAGGGAGGTTACTGTATTGGATTACATCCAGTCGATATCGTATGTAATCCTCCTGTTTTTCCCTGTAATGTCTTAAGAGCTTATCATCCGGATTTACTACTACTTCACCATATAGGCCGTCTACAATCAAAGTCTCCCCGGAAAATATGGAAGACGTGGCGTTTTCCAGACCCACAACTGCGGGAAGACCGAGCGATCTGCCCAGAATCGCAGTGTGGGATGTTCGGCTCCCCATGTCTGTAACAAATGCCAGGATTTTTTCTTTGGCCATTTGGACCGTATCAGCAGGAGACAAATCGTGTGCCACCAGTATAACCGGCTCCTCCAGCTGACTGAAATCCACAGAGGGACTCCCGGACAAGAGCTTTTGGACTCTCCGCACTACGTACTTAATATCTTCAAAACGTTCCCTGATATACTGGTCTTTTACTTGCTCAAAGAGTTCTCTAACATGGTCCAAAGCATTATTGAGGGCCCACTCTGCGTTAATCTGCTCTTCAGAAATTAACCTTAAGGTCCGGTCATAGACCATTCGGTCTTTGAGTATTAACAAATGGGCTTCAAAAATCCCTGAATGTTCTCTGAGTTCCTCGGGGATATCTGCAATCAACTTTTTTATCTGATTTTCCGCCTCAGAGACACCCTTTACAAATCGTTCTTTCTCCTGGTCAATCTCGCCTTTTTCAATTTGCCTTTTTAAGATCTTAAACTTGTGATAATCCAACAGGAAGGCAGGACCAACGACCACTCCAGGCGAAGCCCCTATTCCTTTTAAAACTGCCGAATCACCTTTTTCTTCTGACATCTTGATTAATCCAATTCGCCAAAGCGACTTTCTACTAAGGTCTTAAGATCTATCACAGCCTGGTTTGAATCCGAACCAACCGCCCTGACTGTCAGGACGCTCCCACGAGGGCAGGCAAGGGTCAAGACCTCAAGAATATTTTTCCCATCTACTTTCTTCCCATCTTTCACAAGCCATACATCAGCATTAAATTCACTTGCCTTTTGAGCAAAACGGCTGGCTGGCCGGGCATGAAGCCCCAGTCTGTTATATATAGTTACAGTGGCTTCACATTCCATGATTTCAAACTAGTAAATCGTATCAAAATAAATGCTGCAGACCACTGGAAGAAAACACAGCAGAGGCTCAGCAGGTAAAGATTTTAGTAGCCGTTCACGTGTTACATTGAAAGATGAACGTCGAACATCGAACATCGAACGTCCAACGTCGAATAAAAAACAAATATCCAATACCGAACATTCAACGGCTATTTCTGTTTCTTTATCTTTTCCCATTCAAAATTCGATGTTCGATGTTCGATGTTCATCTTTTTCTTGAATCCTCACAAACTACAGTTGGAACACCCACGCTGGAAGAGCTTTTTATTAACCCAGCGCATGCCATGTTTGAGCAAGGCCTCTTCGTCATTGGAGATGACTTCTATCACCTCCTCAGATTCCATGTAGCGATCAAGGTTAGGGCCCTCCAGGAAATATTGACGGAAACTATCAATATCATAGCATCCCATGTGAAAGATATCGATCTGATCCGCGTTCAGATACGCTATCCCTGCCACTGTCTTGGCCTGAAGTATCTCCCCAAAGATATCATTCATTTCATTATATTGCTCAATGCCTTCATTTTCCTTCCAGCTCCTGACGGTCCATTCCTTTCCGTCCTGGAATCCCTCACAATCCGGATCTCTGACAATATAATAGAATTCCTCCACTCCCTCCCTGTCCCGGCTTCGACAGGCCATTCTGGCAAGGGGATAAGTGCGGCATGCACCAGGCCTGTCTTTATAAACCGTACATCCTTTTCCCTCTTCCAGAAACGGACATTTTAAATAGGGGTCTTCCATCTTGACCAACACTACCGGAAGCCCTGAATTCTGTCCGACGTATATGCTTGTATAACGCTTTAGAAAGTCCCCGGACTTCATACCTAAATGATTCTTGAGCCTAAGTATGTCATAAGGCATGAGGACCAAGCTCAAATCATAACAGCAGTCTGTAAAACAGCTCTTATCCGGCGTACATGAAAAGCAAAAGGTGTCCTCATCTTTTAATTGTCTGGATTTGTCAATATAAGCTTCAGGTCCTTGAGACATGAATTGAGTCTCCTATAAGATAACATTTTTTATTTTGCTGAAAGTACCCCATTTCCGGCATCATTTCAATTTTTTCATGCGACTCCAATGGCCCCCTCAAGGCCATCTATGACGATCTCCTGTTCCTCTGGTGTGATAAAGGCGTGCATGGGAAGGGACAGCACTTCCTCTGCGGCCTTTTCTGCATGGGGAAATGATCCTGGTCCAAGTCCCAGGCCTTTAAAGGCAGGCTGAAGGTGGACAGGGACAGGGTAATGAATGGCAAAGGGAATGCCCTCCTGTTTGAGAAAGCCGATCACCTGGTCCCTCAACCCTTTGGGGATTCTCACCGTGTATTGGGCATATACACATGTCCTGTCCGGCATTACTGCAGGGGTCTGTATTTCCGGTATTTTTTGGTTAATCAGTTCTGAATAACGGCTGGCAGCTTCCTGCCTGGCCTTAATTTCTTCATCAAAGTGGGCAAATTTGGCCAGGACTATTGCTGCCTGGATGCTATCCAGCCTGGCATTAAGTCCTATTTCTTCATGCTTGTATCTGGCCCTCTGGCCATGGACCCTGAGGCACCTTATCATATCCGCCTTCTCCGGATCACCAGTGAAGACCATGCCCCCGTCCCCATATGCTCCAAGGGGCTTTGAAGGGAAAAAAGAGGTGACACCAATGTCGTTGAGGCCGCAGGACAGCCGGTTTTTGTATCTTGCCCCAAAGGACTGGCATGCATCCTCAATCACAAACAGGCCAAACTCTGACGCAATCTCATTGATTTCGTCCATATCAGGACACTGGCCATAAAGGCTCACAGGCAGGATGCCCCTTACCTTGGCCCCGGCCTTTTGCCTTGCAGCCAGAGCGTCTTGCATCTCACCGGTGTCAAGATTGAAGCTTTTAGGGTCTATATCTACGAATACGGGCTTTGCCTTCAGAAGGGCTATGACTTCCGCAGAGGCTATAAACGTAAAGGGGGTCGTGATGACCTCTTCTCCGGGCCTTAAGTCCATGGCCATAAGGGCAAGGAGCAGCCCGTCCGTCCCTGAGCCTACCCCTATGGCATGTTTGACCCCCACATAAGCTGCGAGAGCTGTCTCCAGATCCTCCACCGGCTTGCCAAGTATGAACTGGGTCTTTTTAATTATCTCGTGGATGGCCGAGTCTATTTCCTGTCTGTAGCTTTGATACTGCCTGCCTAAATCAACAAATTTCATATTTTTATCCTTTCGT
>JAUWGF010000099.1:0-6729 GCA_030606515.1 Deltaproteobacteria bacterium
ATTTTCGGTCATACACCGTTTTCTGTCCCATTAATTGAGGCCAACAAGGTAGGTATTGATACGGGTGCGGTTTATGGTGGAAGGCTTACTTGCCTGGTACTTCCGGATTTTGAATTCATATTTGCCTAGAAGGAATTGAAAGAGACCTATGGTTAGAGAAAGAAAGAAGAGTTGGAAAGAAATAGACAGAAAGCGCGATAGAAGCAGGAGCGCAAGAAACAAAAAGGATGAGCGCAGCAACCTTGAAAGGGCCCTTGAAGACCCAAGGATGAAGGAACTCTATTTACAGGAAGCAGAAAAGCTGTTTATGGGTGCAAAGGGACGGCCACAACATTCTAAAGACCTCATGGCCATACATGAATCCTATGGCAGGACGAGGTTCCTGTCTACTGTTAGACACTATGTGGACACTTACGGAATGCCGCAGGACTGGGGTGCATTGCTTCTGATTCTGGATATCAAAAATGATTCGGAATTAGTATGTAAGGCTATTGAAGGCCTGTGTGAACTTGTTGGAGAAAAGGGAACTGTTGAACGGAGAGGCCTTGAGGGCAAATTGAGAGTACTGAGCCTCACCGCCAGAAATCCGGAAATCCGGGAAACTGCCGAGATACAACTCACAGAGCTTTCTTGAAAAATATGCCGGATGGAGCAACCAACTCCTGGGCCGGTCTTCTTGATGACTTTATGGCCCGCCTTTCTATAGACCGCGGGGTTTCTCCCAGCACCCTTGATGAATACAGCCGTGATCTTTTAAATTTCGTTGATTTTGTAAACAGACAAGAACTTGCCGGTCCGGACAATATAAGCCCCAACGACATATTGGCGTGGCTAAAATCACTTCGGGACTCCGGCCTTTCTCCCAGGACCACTGCCAGAAAACTTTCAGCCCTCAGGGGTTTCTTTCGTTTCCTGGTGGAAGAACACAGCCTGAACTCAACACCTCTTGCCGCAATCAATAATCCACGAATAGGGGGCCACCTCCCCGAGGTGTTGTCGGTCTCCGAGGTTGAGACCCTGATGGAACAACCTGAAGTAAATAAGCCCGCTGGTTTGAGGGACAGAGCACTCCTTGAGCTTACTTATGCGTGCGGGCTCAGGGCCTCTGAAGCCGTGGGATTGAAACTTAACCAGATAGACATGAAGGTTGGCTATCTGAGGATACTCGGCAAAGGAAATAAAGAACGCGTAGTGCCGATGGGGAAGGTAGCTATAGAGTGGCTAGGCAATTACCTCAAGTCCGGCAGACCCAAGCTTTTGGGCAAAAAGGCCAGTTACTTTGTATTTGTCGGCAGGGCAGGGAAGCCCATTACAAGACAGAGGTTCTGGCAGCTATTCAAAGCCTATTCCATATCAGCAGGTATTAAGAGCGAAGTCTCTCCCCACGTGCTCCGCCATTCCTTTGCAACGCATCTCCTGGAAGGTGGAGCGGATCTGAGGGTAGTGCAGATGCTCCTGGGCCACAGCAGCATCTGCACTACCCAGATATACACCCATCTCGACCTTCAGCACCTGCGCACTATCCACCAGAAGTATCATCCCAGGGGCTGACAGACCGCTTTACATACTGTTAAGCCTTTTACAAAACTCCGTCTTTTGCCCTCTTAGAGAGCAATTCCGGATTACTGATGAACTATACCCAGGCATGAGTATCAAGAACAATCATTTTAAAGACTCCCAATCATCTGACCCTACAGGAGCAGTTGGATCTTCGTACTTGATCACAGAGTTGCGAAGTGCCTTTAGGCACTCGGCAGGATCTGCCGTAAATGGCACGATCTTTAAGACCGGTTTGCCCCGGTCACTGATGATTAATTCCCTTCCTGTTTGTTCCACTTCGCGAAAATAGTGCAAGGCGCGCGGTTTGAATTTTGATTTAGATATTATGTTTTCCATATCAAAGGCTCATTTATTAATTTGCAGAAACTCAAATAGCACAGTCATAATACCATAGTTAGTACCTTAGCAATTATTTTCGTGTTTTTTCTGGCAGAAAAATGTGAAACATAATCACGAAAACACGAAATATTGAAAGCACGAAATATTATCGAAGCTTTGCCTCAGCCCCTGATCCGGACCGGCTTTAACAGCCGATTTCCCGAAAAATATCATCCCGAAAAATAAGGCAAAGTGAGAAACATGATTTAACTGCTTTATTCACAAAAACAGTGTATATTAAAGACTTGCTTTTAAGCTATTTCATCAAAAAAATACAGAAACTACGGCACAGATATGGATCGGAAGTTTTTTAGAAACAAAAGGGGCAAAGATCAAGCAGGTTTCTGGAAGGATCGACTAAGACACTCTTTTCTGCCTGTTATACGCCAACGCGGTGAGTATTATGCCGAGCAGGGAAAGGCAATACTGAAAGAAGCCTCACGGGAAAGAGTTTTAGCTACAGTCCAGGGCTCAAAGCTCTATACAACGACAGTAGTTGACAGACATTCGAGAGACGGCAAAATCCACGTTTCCTGCACCTGTCCTTTTTTTCAACAGGGTTTTCCCTGCAAACACCTGTGGGCAGCCATAGTTGAAGCAGACAGGGTCTTGGCAGCAGGGGGGATGCCGACCCTTTACGGCGATGGCAAACATAAAAAGGCCCGGTCTAAGGAAAAAACCGATTGGCGAACACTGTTTACAGATGCCATCTGGCAAGGAAAACCGCTAGCCGCTCCATGGCTGGATGGTTCCAGCAAGTTCGTCCTGTGCTACGACCTGAACGTCACTTCGATGGCCATAGAGGTATCTGCCTTTGAAAGGTACCTTAGAAAAGACAGCACACTGGGAAGAGAACGGAAACTTCAGGCAGCTACCATAGAACACCGGGGTCTTCCCAGGGTGGATCGTGCCATAATTGCTATGCTGGACAATGTGTCCGGGAGAACTCCAAGAAATGATTTTTTCCGATATTACCAGCCGACTCACAAAGATTTTGTAGACCTTGCCTTAGAACCAAGAGACCTTGAACTCGTCCTGCCTCTGCTGGCCGAGACAAAACGTTGCAGAGTATTTCACTCAACCAAAAAACAACTGGCAGATCCCCTCCATAAGGCAGTCCCATCTGCTGCATTGCTGGAACTGGCAGCAGAACAAAAAGCCAAAAAGAAAAAAAAGGGGTTCAAGCTCGTGCCATCAGTAAGGCTGAAACCGGATGGCAAAGACGTGCTGCTTTCGAATATACCTGTTTTTTTTCATACCTCGCCGGTGCTTTTCATATATGACGGGTATCTTTTCGAGTTGCCGGGACCCAGTCTTTCGTGGATAAGGGCTGCGTTAAAATCAGAGGAGACGGAAATATCCCCAAAAGATATCCGGGACCTTTTGGTCCAGGCGGAATCCCTTCCAGACAGCCCCAAAATTCGCCTGCCGGAAGAAATAGCACCCAAAACCATACAAAATTTATTTCCAAAACCATTACTTATAGTAGAGCTTGAGAAGGGTCTCATCAAGGCCCAGGTCTTTATGAACTATGAAAATCTGGAAATAGACTGGCATGATCCAAGACCCTCTGTGCTGGATACTGAAAGATGGCAACGGGTAAAACGAAATAAAGATGCTGAATCCGAGATCCTAATGGGACTATTTGACAAGGGATTTCGGCAAGAGGACCAGCTATTTCAAAGAGATATTAAAGGTGTGGCCGAAGTCCTTTCAGAATTGACAGAAGATGGTTGGAGGGTCCAGGGACAAAACAGAAAGCCTTTCAGGGGAGGTCGCATCACCGAACTAAGTATCTCATCCGGCATAGACTGGTTTGATTTGGAAGGCGGAATATCCTTTGGAGAACATGTAGTCTCATTGCCAAGGGCCATTAAGGCATTTCTAAGGGGAGAACAGATGGTTAAGCTTGGTGACGGAAGTACAGGGCTTCTTCCCGAGAAGTGGCTTTCCCGCAACCTCCCCGTCCTTGAACTGGGTGCCGCGTCGGGACAAAAAAATCGCGGCAAGACGCTCAGGTTCTCATCGACCCAGGCCTTGATCCTGGACGTTTTGCTGGAAGAGAATGAAGTAAAGTCCGTTGACCAGCGTTTTCTTGAGATAAAAAATGCCCTGAAAAACTTCTCGGGAATTGAACGGGTCCCTGTACCTGCCGGTTTCAAAGGCGTCCTTCGGCCGTACCAGGAGGATTCCCTGGGCTGGTTTGCCTTTTTAAAGAAGTTCAGTTTTGGAGGCATACTCGCTGATGACATGGGGCTCGGCAAGACAGTACAGGTCCTTTCATGGCTCGCAGGAGAGATGGAGAATGGAAAAGAAGGGCTATCCCTTGTAGTGAGCCCAACCTCTGTCCTGTTTAACTGGCAGGCGGAAGCAAAGCGTTTTGTCCCTGATTTAAAAATACTGGCCTATGTAGGGAACAATCGTTCAGACCTCATTAAAGAAATAGACCAGGCTGATCTGGTAATCACTACCTACGGTTTGGTGAGACGTGATATAGAGATTCTTAAAGATTTGCAGTTCAATTATATCATTCTGGATGAAAGTCAGGCGATCAAAAATTCCAACTCCCAGATTGCCAAAGCAGTGCGGCTACTCAGGGCCGGGCACAGGCTATGTCTTACGGGCACGCCGCTTGAAAACAACGTGGGAGAGCTCTGGTCCCAGATGGAATTCCTAAATCCCAAACTCCTGGGTTCCAGGGCGGTCTTTGACAGGAGGTTTGCAAAACCTATAGCCCGGGGAGATAAAACGGCCCTGAATATCCTTAAAAAAATGGTAAAGGCTTTTCTCCTCAGGCGCAATAAAGAGGCCGTAGCCAAAGAAATTCTGGGGAAAATGGAGCATGTAATACTCTGTCCCATGACCGATGGACAGGCCAGAATTTATTCCCGGGTTCGGGACCACTACCGCGCTTCAATATTGGCAACCATAGAACAGCAGGGACTCAACAGGAGCCGCATAAAGATACTGGAGGGGCTCCTCAGGCTTCGCCAGGCAGCTAACCACCCTGCCCTTATCGGAGAGGATAGCGCAGGATCAGGCAAGCTGGATAATCTGATGACATTGATAAAAGAGGCCATTTCCGGTGGACATAAGGCCCTGGTCTTTTCCCAATTTACCAAAATGCTGAGCCTGATCCGTCGATCCCTGGATGATGCCGGTATAATATATGAGTACCTTGATGGGAGGACACCCCAGGCAAGACGTAAAGACAGGGTACGCTGTTTTCAAGACAACGAAGACATAAAACTCTTCCTTATCAGCCTTAAGGCCGGCGGCCTGGGGCTTAATCTCACAGCAGCAGATTATGTGTTTATTGTAGATCCGTGGTGGAACCCGGCAGTTGAACTTCAGGCGGTCGATCGAACCCACCGCATCGGACAGGACAAAAAAGTATTTACCTATCGCTTCATTACAGCCGAAACAGTAGAAGAGAAGGTCCTTGCTTTGCAAGAGAAGAAGCGGGAACTGGTCAGCGCCATCCTGAGTGGTGGGCATGATATGCTACGGCAGCTGTCCAGGGAGGATCTGGATCTCCTGTTCTCGTAATCACACCGGCAGGCGGTTCAGAATTGAAAAAGGAGACAGTCTATCAACTCCGGCCAACCACCAATGAACACGCCTCTAAATACTAATGACAGGCATTGCCCTTTCAGCAAAGAACTATGCCATGGGATCTGTATCTATGCCAATATCCTGGAAAATATTAGTTTAGGCCTAATTGCATTTGACACCAAAGAAAAAACCGTTGTTTTTCAGAACAAAACCGCCATTAATATGTTCGAAACAATTACTCCTAAAGATTACAAAGCACTCAGTGCCATTCTTCTTCCCGAAAGGATAGAAAATATTCACATAGAGGGTATCCCGTCTAAGACACTGAGGTATGGCGGCAGGCTCTTGGGTTATTCAACTTATACTGTGTCCAATAGATATCTCTGGATATTCATAAGTGACATTACCGAGAAAACAAGACTTGAATCAATGGCTGAAGCTGCAAATATGATGAATAATATAGGATATATTTTTTTCGGAATAAGACACGAAATCGGCAATCCTCTTAATTCCCTGAAAATGACCTTGAGTGTTCTGCAAAAAAATATTAACCGGTATTCTTCAAAAGATATATTGGAATTTCTGGACCGCGCTCTGAATGAGATATCCCGAATGGAATACCTTCTTAAGTCCTTAAAAAGTTTCAATATGTTTGAAAAATTGCATATCTGTAATGTGGACCTGCCATCCTTTATGGAAAAATTTCTACCTTTAGTAAAAAACGACTTTGAGAAAAGAAATATTAAGATCAAAACCATATTCTCGCCGGATGTTAAATATGCTCATGTTGATCCCAGGATACTTCAGCAGGTAATGTTGAATGTCATGATTAATGCTTATGATGCCCTTAACGATTCTAAAAGACCGGAAATTGTCATAACGATGAAAATAAAGGAAAGCCTGATATGGATAAACATTATGGACAACGGATGTGGTATGACCTGGGAACAACAAAGAAATCTCTTCAGACCTTTTTATACTTCTAAGCCTCAAGGTACAGGCCTTGGGCTAACACTCACAAAAAAAATGTTAGCTCAAATGAACGGCAATATAGCGATCAGCAGTGTAAAAAACAAAGGCTCTACCGTAACAATATCTATTCCGGAAGGTCATGATAATAGTAGTGAAAGTACCTAATTTCCCATAAGAATAATGGGCTCTAAGAAAAACCAAGCATGAAAAATGTCTTAATAGTAGACGACGAAAAAGTTTTCCTGCTCAGTCTTTCAGACGGTC
>JAUWGF010000093.1:0-6972 GCA_030606515.1 Deltaproteobacteria bacterium
GTTTCAGACCATCTTTCTACATCATCTGCTTGCCGGAAAGGATTTTACCATCATCCCTATCCTCTGCGGTTTTTGCCAATCAAACCTCAATGAATATAGTAGAAGCGCTTACCTGGAAAAGGCCGGTCCATTTCTTCAAGAGTTAAAACAGATGATCATGGAGCCGGACAAAAAGACCCTTGTTGTGGCAGGAGTAGACTTCTCACACACAGGCCCTAAATTCGGCCATGAAATGCCGGCCAGGTCCCTTGAAAGTCGATCGACAGCCATGACAAAAACCTGCTGAAACATCTATCCCAGCTTGACGCTGAGCTTTTCTGGGAAGAGTCAAGGAGTGTAAGGGACCAATATAATGTTTGCGGTTTTTCAGCCTTGGCCTGTCTGCTTGAGGTATTGCCCCGGTGCCGGGGAAATATACTCAATTATCAGATATGGCATGATGAGGCCACCATGTCGGCAGTCAGTTTTTCGTCTGTTGTTTTTACCTCATAGGCTTTTGCAAAACCCAAACTTTGCTTGAAACTGCCGTTCAGGGAACAATGTCCCGATGGCTGAGTTGATCGTAAGTGAAAAATGGCTTGTGCCACCTGACCATTCCCTTTGGCAATACCCCTGCGTCTGCCAAAAATCACAACCGGTATAACGGGCTTATAGAGCGTTATAAGGGTTCTCGACGCGGCTCGTAGCGGTCAAGTTCCCATTTATTCATAGGTTCTTACCGCTATGGCAGTGATGGTTCGATCTTCGTCGAATCGACTGCCAATATTGATCTCGGTATCCAATTGGGTGGTAAATCTTTTTTCGATGATCAGCGCATTTGCTCCTCGGAAGGCTGCCTCTTTTTGCATCATCTGAAGCAATTGAGCCCAGGGATGGTTGAAATCGCCATCGGCGGTGACCCACCCGATCTCCTCGTATTTTATATCCGTGGGCGGGGTCGTATATATTTTCACCGGACCTTGGTAGGGTGGATAAATTTTTCCAGTGGGAGCAAAATTCACCTTTGCACAGCCATAGAAGATAAGGCTGGCCAATATCAATACAAATACCGCTTTTCCCCTTTTCATTCTTACCTCCTTTCAGCTCAATGACATTAAGTTATGGCCTATCTTCCTGCTTATCATTTATCACTCAGCTACTTTACCATAATTAAGGCAAGTTAATCCACAGATTACACCGATTACTCTAATCTGCCTGTTTTGTCCTCTTCCAGACCTCCTGCCTGGCCTTCGGAAATGGCTTCTCTGGCCAGTTGATCAGCCAGTTCGTTTTCCTCGTGTCCGGCATGACCCCTGGTCCATTCCCAACGCACCCTGTGAAACCGGCATAAAGAATCAAGTGCCTGCCATAGGTCTTTGTTTTTAACAGGCCTCTTGGCGGCAGTCTGCCACCCTCTGCGCTTCCACGCAGCTATCCACTCGGTTATACCATGTTTTACGTATTTTGAGTCGGTGGTGATAATCACATCACAGCCCCTTTTAAGGGCCTCAAGGGCCCGTATTGCTGCCAAGAGTTCCATCCGGTTGTTTGTGGTGTTTTTTGACCAGCCCTTGATGCTTTTTCTATGTTTGTCATACTGCAATATTGCCCCCCACCCACCGGGCCCGGGGTTTCCGGAACAGGCACCATCAGTGAATATATGGACTATAATTGGCATCATTCATTCACCAGTTTACACTTTCTTCAAAAAAATGCGCATTATCGGATTGAATGCCGGAGTCGAAACTGGAAATTAGAAATTAGGTAACGCATCTAAATCTTTGTATTTTCCCCAATTTCAGGTTTCAAATTTCACTATTAAAGCTATTTTCGTCCTGTATATAGTGTAACAATACCCATTGTCAGAGGTCTGTGCTTAACCTCTTGAAATCCCACATCTCTCATCATTGCGGCCAGGATCTCAGGTTCATAGAAGCCCTGAATAGAATCTGCCAGATAGCGATAGGCCTCTTTGTCGCCTGAGATGATGCCGGCCATAAAGGGGAGGAGTTTGTGAAGATAGAGTTTGTATATCGGCGAAAAAATGGGGTTTTTCGGGCGCGAGAATTCGAGAATCGCAAGTTTCCCTTCTGTTTTAAGCACCCTTAGCATCTCTCTGAGGCCCTGTTCCGGCCGACCGAGATTCCTGACTCCAAAGGCTATTGTTATCCCTTGGAATTTCAAGTCATGGAGTGGCAAGTACTCTCCGTCACCGCATATGGGGATTATATATTTCGCCTTCTCGCTGCCATTTTCCAATTTAAGTGCCCCATGCCGGAGCATCTCATAACAGAAATCCACTGCCACCACCGGGCGCGCTATCTGCCTCACAATTTTAGCCGAAAGGGGCATGGTTCCGGCGCAGAGATCCAGGATAGGGCCTTGTTTGAACTCATCAAACTCACGCGTGGTTACCCATCTCCAGTAGTGGTCTATATAAAAACTTAGCAACCCGTTTAAGAGATCATATCTCCCGGAAACAGAAGCGAATTTGTCCCGGACAAAGCGCTTTTTTTCTTTTCCTGTTAGTATCATTACTTATAGGCGTTCACGGTTCTGGGTTCAAAGGTTTTGGGTTAGCTGAGCTGGCTGATAGGCTGATAGGAGCTGATAGGCTGATAGGAAAGCTGATAGCTGATAGGAAATCGCTTTTTGCGATTTGGACTGAAACGGCACTCCCAGGCACCACACACTGACTTCTATAGCACTTTTGGAAGCTGCAGGTCAAGGAATTTTCAATGTGTCGTGAAAAAGAGGGAAAAATAAATGTTTCGGCCCCTGGAGGAGTTAATTCACGCATATTTTGTGCGCACCTGGCCAATAGCTACCTGTGAAAAAGCTGGACGGGAATTAATGAAGGGTTGATTCCGAATGGTGAAATCCACGCCGTCCTCTTTTCCGGGCGGCTTATCTCCAGGCCTCAGCGTCCCCTCCTTCCGCCGCTGTCCCATGAAAGGGGGAACATAGGATGTCCCCCTTTCCCCTGCTCAAACTCCGCCCCTTCATACCTGTTCGGAGGATGCAGCCGAGTTTTCGGCAACCCTGCGGATAATTTTACTTGACGGGAAAGAATATCCGGATATAATTACCCTGATATGAAAATTATAAAGAACAGATTGCTGAATATTGAATTACCCCCCAAACGTTCCGCGTTCCTTTGGGGGCCTCGGAAAACCGGCAAAACCTATTGGGTTAACCGATATTTTCCTGACGCAATTCTAATTGATTTGCTCAAGACCGATCTGTTTGCAGACTACGCATCCCGTCCCTCATTGCTTCGCGAGCGTTATCAGGGGCATAAGGGACTTGTGGTCATTGATGAAATTCAGATGGTTCCGGATCTGCTCAACGAAATCCATTGGCTCATTGAAAATACCGACGTTTCCTTCCTGATGACGGGATCAAGTGCGCGTAAACTGCGACGTGGACACGCAAATCTGCTTGCCGGTCGTGCCTGGCGATATACGATGGCGCCATTGACCTGGGCTGAAGCAAAAGGTTTTGACCTGGAGCAGATTGTCATTTCAGGTCTTCTGCCCCCGCATTTCCTGTCGCCTGATCCCATTCAGGACCTCAGGTCCTACGTGGCGGACTATTTAAAAGAAGAAATTGCGGTCGAGGCCCTTACGCAAAACATCCCTGCATTTGCCGAGTTTCTGAGGGTTGCGGCCCTGACTTCCGGTGAATTACTCAATTATACCAATGTTGGCAGGGATACCGGCGTCAGCGCCAAAGTTGTTAGAAGCTATTTTCAGATTTTAGAAGATACGTTGTTGGGATTTAGAGTTCCGCCTTGGCGCAAAGCAAAAAATCGGAGGCTCATTGAAACTGAAAAATTTTATCTCTTTGATGTGGGGGTGTCCAACTATCTGGCTCGTCGTACGCCTAAAGTCGGCACTCCCGAATTCGGTCATTCCTTTGAACACTACATATTGATGGAACTAAAGGCATACCAGGCCTACAGGAATCCTGAGCTTGACATTCGATACTGGCGCACCAGCACCGGTTTTGAGGTTGATTTCATACTTGGCGATATGGATGTGGCCATAGAGGCCAAAGGAACTCAAAGGGTCCATAGTGGACATGCAAGGGGTTTAAAGGCCCTGCTGGAAGAACATTCAGTAGAACGTGCTATTATCGTTTCGTTGGAACAACAGCCAAAAAAACTTGGATACTCTTTGGAAGTTCTGCCGTGGCAGGTCTTCCTCGAGGCCCTGTGGTCGGGGGAACTTGTATAGAGGCTGATAGGAAATCGCTTTTTGCGATTTGGACTGAAACGGCACTTCCAAGCATTACATACTAACTTCTATAGTACTATTGGAAGCTGCAGGTCAAGGAATTTTCAATGTATCGTGAAAAAGAGGGAAAAATAAATGTTTCGGCCCCTGGAGGAGTTAATTCACGTATATTTTGCGTACACATGGCCAATAGCTGCCTGTGAAGCTGATAGGAAAGCTGATCGGCTGAACGGTAGATTAGGAATCGTTGATTGTGCAACGTAATGCGCCGAGATGGATTAGGGCGCTTCGAAAATTTGGATTTTTGCCGCAAGTTCAACAGGGTTGCTCTGCCTGCTAGGTTTGTCTCCGAATCAAATCCTTCAATTTCATATCACAATTTCCCCAATGACTAATGACCAATGTCGTCAACAGGCAACATTTTTAACTCCGAGATCCTGGGAAAATCACCGCGATCATATAGCATTCTGAAGAAATGGAGTAGGCCCTGCTGCTTTTTTTCTGAGAGGTCGAGTTCTATGCCTTTAAGGTATTCCAGACAGTCTGATGAGGTCATTGGTATCTTGTGGGCAACCAGATTACTTATACGTTCAAGTTCCTTCAGGCCTTTCTGATAGCATTCGCTGAGGCGCTTATGGAGGAGACGAATTTTTTCCGGCCGTGCAATCCAGCTTTCTTCCCTGACTGCCCATACGGCAAATACAAAAGGCAGGCCTGTATGGTCCAGCCATATTTTGGCCAGATCCGACCGGAAGAGATTGTCACGGTTAGATCGCAGCCTCAGGGCCTCGTCCCCTATGGCGAGGTAGGCCTGGGCTACGGGATTTGCCGACAGTTCCTTAAAATTTCCTGTCCTGAATATGGGTCTAATTCCTAAAAAATCTTCAAGTATTATATGCAAGAGGTTGATGGAAGTTGCGGATTGAGGAGTCAACAGCACAAGTTTTTCATTGAGTTTTTCAATTGGGACCTTGCTGAGGAGGATTACGCTCCCCACAGGGCCGGTAGCACTTATACTCAGGTCCGGCAATATGTAGTATCTGTCTGCATTGAGGCCGTATGCATAGGAGGAGACAATGCCTGCATCCAGTTTCCCTTGGGCCAAATGGTTGTTCAAAAGGGTAGGGGGGCCCTCTTCCACCACCCATCCGTTAAGAGGGTCCATTTCCTGCCAAGGGACATAGATCGGCGAGGTATTAATAAAGTTCACAATGCCCAGTTTGGCATATTGGATATTGTCGGCCTCCAGCCCCACTTTCATTCTGGATTTTACCTCTTCAATCACCAAATCACCCAATCACCAAATCACCCAATTCCTTGCATCCTTCATGGACCAGGAACTCCAGGACATCTTTATTACCAATGGGACCGGACTCTACTGCCAAAAATGTTGCGGCTTTGCCCCTGGCCAGACTCCCCAATTCTTCAGAGATACCAAGGGCCCTTGCTCCACCATAAGTGCCCGCCCTGAAAATGGCTTCTGGAGGAAGACCCGGGGCCAGCTTTGAAAGGCTTGCCATTTCGGCGAAAATGGAAAGCTGGTCGTTGCTTGCAAGGCTATCTGTGCCAAGGGCCAATGGTATGCCTGAGGCATGAAGCTCTTCCACAGGAGCCATACCCACTCCAAGGAATATATTGCTCCTGGGACACAGACAAACGCCGGCCCCTGTTTTTGCCAAGATTGAAATATCATCCCGGTCCACCTGCACACAATGGACACAGACCGTATGCCTATCAAGCAGCCCCAAAATCTCAAGATACCTCACAGGAGATGCTTTAGGGAGATCATAATTCAAGGGCCAGTGTCCTTTTTCTTTTAAGAGTTCTCTTAGGGGACCCTGCCCACCTTGCAGGAACTCTATCTCCTCTTCTGATTCAGCCACGTGAATGGGAAACGGCATGCCATGGCTCTGATCCCATGCCTTAATGGCTTTAAGGACCTGGGGTGCCACAGAATACGGGGCATGGGCAGAAAAGGCATAGTGAAAAGAAGACCCCAAGATGTCCAGGGGTTCAGTAACTCTTACGTTTACAAAAGGGGGGCTGAAAGGGATTTCTTCCTCTGCTCCATTCGGTATCGGGCATACCAGTTCTTGAAAGAAGACGCCCCTGAAAGGCCATGTGCCATCTTTTCTGGAAGAAAAAAGGGGGATAACATCCAGATTTCCCACGTCTCCAATAGCAATTATCCCGTTTTTTTGCATCTCCTTTATGGCCTGACATATAGCCGGTTCCCATTCTTCAGGCCTGATCAGGTCGCGGGCCTCGATCAGTGCTCTTACCCAGTCAACAAAGGAACCGCTTGGAGAAAGACGCCACTTGAGAGGAGAGAGCTCAAGGTGAGAGTGGGTGTTTATCAGGGCAGGACAAAGTATGGAGTCTCCATAGTCTTTTATTTCTGCCGGATAGCTTGAGCGGAGTTCCGATGCCGGTCCTACCCCTACTATTTGTCCTTCAAAGGTCGCTAGTGCCCCGTTTTCTATTGGAGGCCTTGAGACAGGAACCACCCATCTGGCTATGTGAAGATGGAAAGAATTTGGTGATTTAGTTACCGGAATCATTAACTAAAGTATAGTCCATCAGGCGCTGACGCGGTTCAAAGCCTGCATCGGTAACAATTCTACGTATTTCTGCTTCCGAGAGTCGATGACTTACCCCGGCTGCTGCGACCACGTTTTCCTCAATCATTGTGCTGCCAAAGTCATTTGCTCCAAAAAACAGGGCAATCTGGGCCACTTTTGGACCTTGTGTGACC
>JAUWGF010000048.1:0-10896 GCA_030606515.1 Deltaproteobacteria bacterium
ATGTATGAACTGGTCGTCAAACGATACAAAAAAGAATTAAATGGTGCGGTGTCTGTTGCTCATTTGGCTGGGTCTGTGATGATGCATTATTACGACCTTGATTATGCGGTTTCCAAGAAAGACGATGAGTCAACACCCGAAGCTAGTATTTTCACGGACAACACAGTGCTGACCGTTGCAGTGGCCGATGCCATCCTCACGGGCCGTCCGTATCAGCTATCGGTCAGAGAGATCGGCAGGCGTTATCCCGGAGCAGGATACGGAGGATCTTTCATCGTCTGGCTTCACTCGGACCATCCGCGGCCTTACAACAGCTGGGGCAATTGGTCATGAATCTACCCTATGTCACTGGAAGGCCCTATCCTCTGGATGCAGCATGCGTTTTAGAAGAGCTTAATAATATAGATTGCTTTGTATTTCTTGAAACTTCAAGGATTGCCGGAGAGGAAAATACCTCATACCTCTTTTTAAATCCAATAAAAATTCTTACCGCATACGGTCTTGATGATCTGGAGCCTCTCTATAAATCCATGGAGACAGCCATTGACAGGGGATACTATCTGGCTGGATGGTGGGCCTATGAGTGGGGATATGCCCTTGAGCCCAAATTATACCACCTCCTGGATACGCTCAGACCCAAGGCCCCCCTGGTATGGCTCGGTGTATTTGAGAATCCGAAGATATGGATTCATAGGTCTGATGCCTCTTTTTGCCCTTTAAAAAACATTCCAGATATCCAGGAAAAATTAGGGCCTTTGGAACTGGAAGTAAAAAAGGAACAATACATTAGAGCCATAGACTGTATAAAGGACTATATAGCCTGCGGTCATACCTATCAGGTCAACTATACCTTAAGGGGAAGGTTCAGCTATACCGGCCTGCCATCTGATCTTTATCTGTCACTCAGGGCCAGGCAGTCTGTCTCTTACGGGGCTGTGATACGCAACCGGAAAAAATGGCTTCTTTCCCTTTCCCCGGAACTCTTCTTTCGCGTGGAAGGGCAAAAAATCTGGTCCAAACCCATGAAGGGTACATTAAAGAGGGGAAGGACAACAGACGAAGATTGTGAGCTGGCACGTTTTTTGGCCAACGACCCCAAGAACCGGGCAGAGAATATCATGATTGTTGATCTGCTTCGGAACGATATAGGGAGGCTTTCTCTCCCCGGAACGGTCCGGGTGCCGGAGATTTTTACTGTTGAGCGCTATAAGACCCTTTTTCAGATGATATCCAGAGTAGAGGGGGAAATTCGCCCGGACACCTCCTGGCATAAGATTTTTAATGCCCTGTTTCCATGCGGGTCTGTGACCGGGGCACCGAAGATCCGGACAATGGAGATCATCTCTGAGATCGAGTCTTCTCCAAGGGGCGTATACACAGGCGCCATAGGATTCATCTCCCCTCAGAAAAAAGCAGTCCTAAATGTGGCTATCAGGACAGTGGTCCTGGACGGAGAATCCGGTGAGTTCGGGATAGGAAGCGGGATAACAATAGATTCAGATCCTGAAAAGGAATACGATGAGTGTAGACTTAAGGCCGAATTTCTGACAAATTCTCTGTGCTTATACCCTATTAAAAAAAGTGGATCAAGGAAGGATTTTTCCCTTATAGAGACCATGATGTGGGACACTGGAAGGGGAGAGCAGGAAGTAACAAAGGGTTACTTCCTGCTTGAAAGGCACCTTGAAAGACTTGAGCGCTCTGCCCATTATTTTGCCTTTTACCTGAACCTGGAAAAGGTGAGGAGGGAGTTAGCTGAATTTGCAAAGGGCCTGCATTCAAAAAGAAAATCCTACCGAGTCCGTATGTTGCTGGGAAGAGATGGTTCTGTAGATATTTCAGCCTCTGTGCTATCAGCACAGGAAAAGCAGGTTTACTTTGACCTGTCGCTAAAGACAGTTGATTCTCAAGACCCCTTTTTATATCACAAAACCACATACAGGCCCCTGTATACGGAAGAATACCAGAGGGCCAAGACCTGCGGTCTTTTTGACTGTGTGTTTGCAAACGAACGCGGTGAGCTTACCGAAGGGACAATCAGTAATTTATTCTTAGATATTGATGGCGAACTCGTCACCCCTCCTGTATCCAGTGGACTCTTAAACGGCACCTTTCGTCAGGATCTTGTGGAACAGGGCAATGCCGGAGAACAGGTACTCTATCCGGATGATCTGAAGAAGGCCCGGGCAATATATCTGGGAAACTCAGTACGCGGACTCATGAGAGCAAGCTACAGGTAGAGGATCAGAGGTCAGAGGTCAGAGGTCAGAGGTCAGAGATCAGAGATCAGAGGTCAGAGGTCAGAGATCAGAGATCAGAGGTTCAGGCGTATAAGCGCTAAGGACCCGTAAAGGAATTGTTTTGAAAGATGAACGTCGAACATCTTTTATGACCCTGAACCTTTACATGGACATACTCTCACCCGGCTTTAGCTCTACTAACTGAGTATCAACTTGCTGGGACGCGAGTTCCTTGCTGAATTCCTCTACAGTGCCTGTAAGAGCAGGGAAGGAGCCATAGTGCATGGGGATGACTTTCTGTGCCCTAATGAATTTGCAGGCACAGGCGGCTTCTCTGGGTCCCATTGTATAGTGGTTACCTATGGGGACCATGGTAATCTCAGGCCGATACATCCCTCCTATCAGGGCCATATCCCCAAACAGGCCGGTGTCTCCTGCATGGTAGAGAATGAGCCCGTTTTCAAGGCGAATCACAAAGCCTGCGGCCTCTCCGCCGTATAGGATCTCATCGCCCTCCTGGATCGAAGAGCTGTGAAGCGCGGGTACCATGGTGATTGCAACTCCTTTTGTAATATAGGTTCCTCCGATATTCATACCTGTTACGTTTGGAAGGCCCTTGATGAGGAGATATTGCTGTATTTCGTGGATTGCTACTACTTCAGTGGCAGATGATCTGGCCATGCTCAGGCAGTTTCCCATGTGATCTTCATGGGCATGAGTAATAAGAATAAGATCGGCATCCAGTGAGTCAGGCTTGCCTGCGGCCTGAGGATTGTCCAGCCATGGATCAATCCATATCTTTAAATCCTGTTCTGTCACTATCCTAAAGGCTGAATGACCAAAAAAGCTGAGTTTATGAGACATGATTACCCCTTTCTAAATTTATTCTGGTTGCCGGGTCAAGGACATTCAGGTCATTCAACCCGGCAGGTCCGATATCCAGCTTTGTGAAGATAAGAAACTCGATTTCCTCTATTTCATCATGAAGCTTCCTGATCATTTCCCGGCGCTCCGGAGTGGTTCCATAACGTATTAACAGGTCCTCAAACCTTTCTGATAATGTGACTATGGATGTGTGCTTCACACGCTTATCTGCATAGTTCACAAGTAAGGCCTCGGTTATTATTGGATCATGTCTAATGCTCCGGTCGAGACGCACGTGTTGACGAGCTATATCCGCCACCGCATGATACCCTAGAGACTCAAGCAATCTGAAGGCCGATAAGGCATGATTCTGCCCTGTATGAACAGAGTCCATCTTGGTTATATCATGGAGAAGGCCACCTGCCTCCACCAGGCCGATATCAAGATCTTCACCTGCCATTTTGAGATGAGCTGAAATAAACATCCCCACCTGGGCTACTCTGAGACTGTGGGACACTATGTGTGCCGGTACTCGATACTTTTGCAAGAGAGCCAGGCACCTTTCCCTGTCAAGGAGTTCCATTATAATTATTTACTCCCTGCCAAGGAGTGTGATCTGTTATATTCCGTTTTGCCACTATGCCAAAACGACAATGATATTACAAGAACAGTTTCATTCATAAACACACCAAACGATATTGAAATCTGTGCTTTGCCTCAAGGCCGGTGTCATGAATCTTTATTCATAAAAAAAGCTGCAGATAGAAAATTCTAAAAATTGGATGAAAATTGAAGAATTAGTAAGTTCCGGTTTTTTGAACAAGCTGTTGAGAAACCGTGTTTAACAGGAGAACTTACGAGAATTATACGAATTTTTACGAAAGATAAAAACCTTATCTTCTCCGTAAGTTACGCAAATCGTCAAAAAAAGCAACAAAAAATCCACAAGATAGCCCCTTGTTGATAACTCATGTGCTGACTTAAGAAAAATCTCCCTTTCTCCACTTTGACAGCAAAATATAGCTTCATTATGAATTAGACCAGAATTACAATATTTGTCAAAAACCGATGTTCATATGTTCATAATATAGAATTTTCCATTTTTTTGACCGGGTCAACAGGATAAATGATAATCCTGTTTATCCTGCCGAAAAAGTCCTTTCAAACAAATTGATCAAGAGTTGCAGAAGGAATTAAAGGTCGCAATTGCGTTAGGTCATCAGAAATGGAAAGCGTCTGGCAAGGTCTAAAAGAAGTTCTTCGTCTCAGGATACCTGAAGGCAGCTATCGGGTGTGGATTGCCCCTCTGACCTATGGGGGGATAGATGGTGACACTATTATTATCCACTGCCCCAATCAGTTTTTTGTTTCCTGGGTCCAGGAACACTATTTGCCCATGCTGAAGGAAGCACTTATTCAAAAGGAACATACCTGGAAAATAAGGCTTTCTCCTGCCGAAATCGCAAAAGAGGCTGCACGGGATCAGCTACACCTTCCAAACTTCGCCCCCAGTGAAGTGCCGAGGCCCAGGTTCTGTGAACGCTTCACCTTTAATGAGTTTGTGGTTGGGGACAGCAATCGCTATGCCTTTTCAGCTTGTTGGGCTACAGCTAACGGAGGGGATAATCACAATAATGTAATTTACCTGCACTCTGAGGCAGGACTTGGGAAAAGCCATCTTATCCAGGCAGTGGGGCAAAAAATATTTGAAGAAAGACCGGATACGAGACTTCGCTATCTTACTGCCAATGATTTCACCACCCAGGTAGTAAGATCAATAAAAAACGGGCAAATGGAAGCCTTTGTAAGCCGTTATCAAAAGGATTGTGACGTTCTGCTCCTTGAAGAGGTCCATTCCTTTGCAGGGAGAGAAAGGACCCAGGCAGAACTGGCCCTGGCCATTGATCCCCTTATGGACGAAGGAAAGACAATAATCTTTACTGGAAGTCAACTCCCGAGGCAGATACACAGTGTAAACGATCAACTGCGATCAAGACTGGCTAGTGGGCTTATCACCTCCATAAATCCACCGGACCTGTCTACCAGGAAAAAAATTATTGAACGTAAGGCCAAGAATCATGGAATATGTCTTAAAGAAGAGATTATTGATTTTCTTGCCCAGCACCTGAAGGGCGATGTCAGGCGGATCGAAGGGGCAGTGATTGGGCTTGTGACCAAATCCTCGCTACTCAGACAGCCTGTTGATATGGATCTGGCTCGAGAAGTGGTTAAAGACCTGGTCGGAGAACCTGAGGCAATTACTGTCGTTGATATAAGGAAAATGATCTGCCGTCATTTCCAGTTGAGCAGGGATGAGATCTGCTCAAAATCCAGGAAGAGGTCTATCGCACGGCCGAGACAAGTGGGCATGTATCTTGCTCGCCGCTATACCGAGTCTTCTCTTGAGGCAATCGGGAGAGAATTCAGCCGTGATCATGCCACTGTGTTGCACTCTGTTAACCGTATAAAGCAACAGATGGATGAATCCGGTAAGCTCAGGCACCAGATAGAATTTCTGATCAATCAACTGGAAAAACAGCAGTGGCAGAACTGAAAGTCTGAACCCTGAACCTCTCTAACGGTTCCTGATATAATGAAAAAGACTCTGGTCCGACGGATTTTGGAGATTGTGGGGCCTGAGAATTTTTCCACAGATCCGGCTGACCTGAAGTGCTACTCCTATGATGCCAGCAGCATCAGCTCCCTGCCAGAGGCCGTAGCCTTGCCGGGATCTACTGAAGAAGTCTCTCAGGTACTTTCCCTTGCAAATCAAGAAGGCTTGGCAGTATTCCCCAGGGGTGCCGGCACAGGTACTACAGGGGCGTCTGTCCCGATTAACGGGGGGCTTGCGCTCTGTCTTACCAGGATGGACAGGATAATATCCATCAACCTTGGGGACCTCACCGCCCTGGTAGAACCCGGAGTCGTTACAGGGAAATTGCAGGAAGAAGTGTCACGACACGGGCTATTTTATCCCCCGGACCCTGCGAGTATGCGTTTTTGCACGATTGGAGGAAACGTGGCCACTGGTGCCGGAGGACCAAGGGCGGTAAAATACGGTGTTACCAGGGACTATGTAATGGCCCTTGAGTTGGTGCTTGCCGACGGGAGCGTGATCCACACAGGCACCCGGACGGCAAAAGGAGTGGTGGGGTACGATCTTACCAGACTGGTAGTAGGCTCTGAGGGCATGCTGGGTATCGTGACCAGTATCACCTTGAAGCTTATACCCGGACCGGAAGCAGTGGGCACGCTTATCGCGTTTTTCCCGGATGCAAAATCAGCCTCGAATACAGTGGTAGGTCTCTTCGAATCAAGGATTCTGCCCAGATGTGCGGAATTTCTTGATAAGATGAGCATTGAATTGGTATCAGACCAGCTTCCGGTTGTAGTACCTGAAAGGGCCGATGCCATGCTGCTCATTGAAGTGGATGGTGTTCGGGAATCTATTCCGAGGCAACTTGAGGAAGTGAAGAACTCCTGCAAGAACTGCGGGGCAACTGATATACATGTGGCAAAGTCCAAGGATCAAGCAAAGGCCTTCTGGTCTGCCAGACAGGGCATGGCCCCTTCTATCAGGACCCTTGGATTCCCTGACAAAATCAATGAAGACATATGCGTTCCAAGGAGCTGCCTGCCGGAGATGATAAACGAGCTGGAAAAAATAGGCAGGAAAACCCGGATCACAATCCTCAGCTTTGGCCACGCAGGTGATGGAAATCTTCATGTAAATCTTTTGCTTGACCTGAGTGACAGGGAAGAAAAGCTCAGGGGAGAGGCCGCTGTAATGGAGGTCATGGAGGCAACCTTGGCACTTGGAGGGACTATTTCAGGTGAGCATGGCATTGGTCTTACAAAAAGGCCTTTTATTCAAATGGAGATAGATAAGAGGGGCCTTGAGATCATGAGGGGCATAAAAAAGGTATTTGATCCCAGGAATATCCTGAATCCAGGAAAGGTGTTTCCATAAGGGCCGTGGAAATACTATGAAAATCTCAGCTATTATTGTGGCAGCCGGTGCTGGTATTCGTTTTGGTGCAAGTATTCCAAAACAGTTTTTCGCCCTGGGAGGACGTCCTGTTCTTGCCTGGAGTCTTGAGGCATTTGACAGATCAAAGCTGATTAGCGAACTTATAGTAGTAGCGCCGCCTTCAGACGAGGGTTCTGCTATTGAAATAACAGAGAAATGGGTCCACAGGGTCCGGGTCAAGGTGGTGCCGGGAGGGTTTACCAGACAGGAATCCGTAAAGTCGGGGTTAGATGCGGTAGGTCCTGGAATTGAGTGGGTAGCGGTACACGATGCCGCAAGGCCCCTTGTGACCCCTACACAAATAGAGGCCGTGTGTTTTATGGCCCGGGAGATAGGAGCTGCCATCCTTGCCGTTCCTGTACGGGACACGGTAAAAGTGGTTGATGAAGACGGACTGATTATCAGGAGTCAGGACAGGACTTGTCTCTATCTGGCCCAAACGCCCCAAGTCTGCAAAAAGGAATATCTGCGATCAGCTTACAAACTGGCAGAAGATAAGGGCCTAAGGGCTACTGACGAAGCAGGCCTCCTGGAGATCATAGGAGTTGCCGTGGGTGTGGTGGAAGGCAGCCCCAGCAATTTCAAGATTACCACTCAGGAAGACCTCAAGATGGCTGAAGCCCTGATAACTTCGATTCAAAAGGCATGAGTTTTTCAAGAGGTCCAAGTGGAAATATTTCTATACTAAAAAATGGCAGAATTAAATTGGAAGCATTGGTCGTTTGATTTCGGAATGGATCGTCAGAATGAATAGAAATCAGTGGCCACCTTTCAGTCATATTACGAAGAAGATTTATTGACCTAGAGCTCCCAATAGTGTTACAAGTGTTACAGAAGATGGTGTTTGGGAGTGCCACTCTGGCCCAAATCGCAAAAAGCGGTCTCCTATCACTGGCTCAGCTATAAAAACATACGAGATAAACCGGACATCAGCGGCACTTGAAGCAAGGATTAATATGATGAGGGAATCGCCCTATCTGAGATTATCGGTCTGGCGCCCTGTTCGGTGGAGCCGCCAATACCTGGACGTTAAAAAAGGCAAACCGGCAAATATCTCTTCCTCTTCGTTTCATGAACAGATTTACTCCTGGGAAATGCAGGAGAGTCCATTGGACGGAATTGAGGATGCTGAGAAAGCCGAGAGTATGCGTACCGCTCTTTTCGATGGCTTCGGTCCAGAAAGATCCCCTTCCCAACGAGGAATTGAAGCCCTTGAAAATGTGTTGAGCCTACTCGATGAGATGTTGGCTGGCGGTTCTTCATCATGGACCGACTCCGCGCAAGAGCAAGAATTTCCAGACAAACAACAATCGCTGGTCTGTATCAGACAACAGCGCCTACTCGCCCTCCGTTGCCGACTGCAATGGATCTGTGACACTTTTCGAGATGTCCCGGGAGCGGCCATAACGCTCCGATAGTCCAGTTATGAGGAGATCTGCGACTTTGAAACTCATTGACAAAAACGAGGCTGTGAGTCATCTGGCAGAAATGTTCAAAATGCGAAAAAGCCTTGAACTTTTTGTCAGCGAAGATATTTGTTTTGATCAAAAAGACGACAAAGAGTGGGTTGCCCTTGGGACGATAGAGCTTCATCCTGAATTGCACGCAGATAAACAAGAGACGCGTTACGACGAAAACTGCGCAATCCGCTTAGGCGGATTTGAGTGGTTAATACCCAACCAAGACGATTTGGACCGCTCAATCAAGGCAGCTCTGCCGGAAGATATAGGTGAACAATACTTGCTGAAGTTTAAAAAAGCATTTCACGAGGGGTTCCAAGATGTTATTCGCCGAACACACCTCTGTTTGCCCGTATTCGATGCTGATACAGTCGCTATGCTGCCTTTGCGGAGACCCACAACGATCGTTCCCGATACAAGTGCTGTTCACCAAGGTGCCCTCGACTTCGTGTGCCGTTTCCTTTGCCCTTGGGCTAGAGTGAAGGTTCCTGCTATTGTCCATATGGAGATTCTCACCAACGTTGATAACTATTTCAACATTCGTTTCGGATCAAGAGGAAACAAAAATGCAAGACGCTATCATGCACTGCGACAGCATCTTCTTAGCCAAGGGGGGCAACGAACGCTTCTCAGGATGGAGCTAAATCCCGAGATCGAGCTCGACAGAGGAGATCTTGGTGCAGATCCCTTACGGGGAATAGTCACGCCATCGAGTGATCCTGAGGACAAAAAACTCGGGTTGCAAAACGTTACACGGAGTTTCGCTGACCGTCTCATTGTCGAGACAGCAAGACGCTTTCAATTCGATGTCCGACCCGACCATCCACTCTTCGTAATCACCAGTGACCAAGGTATGGCCAGGATGGCGATGGCTGAAGGGTTGGGCGTCTTCTTTTTCCAGGCTCGTTCGGTTCCTAAAGTCGAAGGTATCAACATTACTGGTGCACTTTACCATCCGTTCTCATCTGATATCTATACTGTTTCTTTAGTAGACGTATTGTGGGAGCTGGCAGTATCATTTGGTCGAGTACGTCTTTCAGCCACCGGTCTTGACGCAGCTCTGGATTTATGGGGGATTGGTGCGGATTCTCAGGGAGTGACATGGCAACCCTTACACGCGAAGGAAGATCTCCTCTGGGCAAAGCTAGAACCTGAGCGCCTTCCGCCGACTATGCAGTACGCACCGGATGTCGGGGCAGAACCTCTGCCATCAAAACCGAAGGCTCCCATCAGAAAAGCTTCGGATTTGTCGGGCTCCTATAGATTCTCTCCCAACAAAATGTTGTCATTGATTGGACATGTGGTTAAGCGAGGCCACTTATCCAGGAAAAAAGCGCAAGAACTCATCAATGTGCAGGGACGGGATACTTACTTTGAATACGAGAGGTTCCTCCGTAGCGGTAAACTGGTTCTGGAAAAGGATGACGATCTCTATAAGACAGATAGGCTTTTGCAGCTTTGGGAGGCGTTGACAGCAAAATTTACGGATCGAGTTTTAAGTATCCTCAAATCTGTGCCATCGTTCCATGTGTTGTTTCAATTTGTGGAGGAAAAAGGGGTTGTGTCTCCTGATGACCCTGACATGCCCACATCAAAGTCAGCTCGTTCAACATACCTGACTTTGGGCGAAGCGGCCTGTGCTTGGCTGCGTGTAGTGGATAGCGGCATCGTGTTCACTCCCAACGTGCCAGGTAATGAAGAATTCTCTAGGGTAGCCATTGCTGTCTATCAAAAGCTCCGTGAGAACGATAGCACTGAATGGGTGCTCACAGGCCGGTGGCTGGAATACCTCGCGGTTGAAGAACATGTCCATCCTGTAGCCGCAAGAAACCTTTTGGCGGTAGCTAAAGAAAAAGAAAGTATTGAAGTGTTTGCCGAGGGATCAACGCCGGACACTCGCTTCGACGAGCACTGCTTTTGGATGATTGCAGACAAAGGCGGACCGCCGTGTATAGAGCGCAAATACCTATATCACGGTGATTTCATATTGCCCGGGACCGCAGCAGTTAGAATAAAAATTCAGGGTGTCAACCATGCCTCTTGAAGACCTTTTCAAAGAAGAAGCTCAGGCACCGGAAAGTGACAGTGATCAAAAAAACCTGTGCGAACGTTTTGGTGTACTGGCTAATCCTTTCCCAAGCGCTGCCCAGACAAGTGGGCATCCCCATTTGTCGACAGACGCCGATGGACTTGTTGATAGAGAAGTGAAGGCCTTTTATGGCGTACCGAGATCTCATGCTTTGGCTATTACTGCCAGCCAGGGTATTGGGAAGACGAATCTCTTAAATGCCTATGAAAAGGC
>JAUWGF010000138.1:0-4973 GCA_030606515.1 Deltaproteobacteria bacterium
ATGTCCCAGTTCTTATGACCTGCGGAAACGACGATCTTTGTACGCCTGCCTATACTAAATGGCAGTCTGGTTTTGCCAATAACCCTCAGTGTCATATCATACAGGGAAGCGCCCACATGACCCCCGTGGACAGGCCCCTGGAACTCCTCAGGCTACAAAGGGTTTTTCTAAGAGAAGTGGAATAGGCAGTTTATCGGCTCATTTAAGGAGTAGTGCTTTTAGCCAGTCATGCCAATCATTCAAACCTTGTCTTGTTTTGCACGATATTTCAAAAATTGTCAGGTCAGGGTTGATTTTCAGCGATTCCTGTCTGATCTTTTCTATGCTGCAATCGACATAAGGGAGTAGATCAATCTTGTTTATTAAGAGCACACTCGACTCATGGAACATTAAAGGGTATTTCAGAGGCTTGTCATCCCCCTCAGAGGTGCTCAGAAGCATGACCTTGCAGTACTCCCCCAAATTGAATTCAGCGGGACATACCAGGTTACCCACGTTTTCAATTATGAGCAGATCAACAGGATTTAAATCGAGTTGATTCAGTGTCTCGTTGATCATGTTGGCATCAAGGTGGCAGGCCCCGCCGGTGTTGATTTGAACCACCTGCGCGCCCGTTGCGGAAATCGCTTCAGCATCATATGTGGACTGGATATCTCCCTCAATCACGGCTATGTTGAGCTCGTTTTTCAATGATCTGATCGTATCTTCAATCAGAGTCGTCTTTCCCGCCCCGGGTGCGCTCATCATATTAATTGCCATAACACCTTTGTCAGCAAAGAATTGCCTGTTCTGGGCCGCTATCCTCTCATTTGCCTCAAGTACGTTTTTGACTAACGATATCTTGATTTCAATCACCTCCCTAAACGACCTATGAACCCTCAAACTCGACTATCTCCAATTCCCTGCCGGAGATAATCCGGATATCCGTCTGCCCGCATTCCGGGCAGCCGTGAGGCCAATCCTCAAAAATAAAATCCTGCCCGCAGGTCTTACAATGTCCTTTTACAGGAACAGTCTCAATGATTAATTTTGTCCCGTCAAGAGACGTATCTTTGCTCAGGCATTCAAAGCCGAAAAGTAGCGCATCAGGCATGACTTGGGTTATCTTCCCGATCCTTAACGTAATCGTATCAACCTTAGTAAGTTTGTGCTTTGGCATATCCTGCGTGACGATTTCGATTATGCTCTGCGCAATAGATAGTTCATGCATGTAAGTGAACCGGTATGCTATCTGATTTTATAATAGTGTGTTTACCTCTCTGTTGAAGTTAGGAAAGATAAAAAATTTTACCGCAGAGATTTTCGGTAAACCCTGAACCTTTACCCTGAACCTTTGAACCCATGAACGGTTCACTATTCTTATCCCTATCAAACCCCTCCTGCCTTTAAGGCATTATCAACAATCTCCTGTGCCTCTTCCTGGATCTTCTTCAAATGCTCTTCACCCTTAAAGCTCTCAGCATACAATTTATAGATATCCTCGGTACCGGAGGGCCGTGCTGCGAACCAGCCATTTTCCGTCACTACCTTGAGGCCTTCAATGGGCGCATTGTTGCAGGGTGCTTTGGTCAGTTTTGCGGTTATGGGTTCTCCTGCGAGGTTGTCCGCCGTGACCATGTCAGGGGAAAGACCTTTAAGAACCGCCTTCTGCTTTGGTGTGGCCGGCGCATCAATGCGTTGATAAATGGAAATGCCAAATTTCTCCTCAAGATCTTTATAGATCTCTCCAGGGTCCTTGCCGGTTTTGGCTGTGATTTCGCAGGCAAGAAGATCCATGATGATTCCGTCTTTGTCCGTGGTCCAGACTGTGCCGTCTCTTCTCAGAAAGGATGCCCCTGCGCTTTCTTCACCTGCAAAGCCGTAAGAACCGTCAAGTAGACCGTCCACGAACCATTTGAAGCCTACAGGCACTTCGCACAGTCTTTTTTTCAGGTAGTCTGCCACCCGGTCGATCATGGAACTTGAGACCAGGGTCTTGCCAACAGCCGCGTCTTCCCTCCACCCGGGCCTGTTCTGAAACAGATACCAGATAGCCACGGCCTGATAGTGATTGGGATTAAGAAGCCCTGCGGTCCTCGTAACAATACCGTGGCGGTCCGTGTCCGTGTCGTTGCCAAAGGCGATGTCAAACCTGTCCTTCAGTTCAATAAGACTCGCCATGGCATAGGGGGACGAGCAGTCCATGCGGATTTTGCCGTCTTTGTCCAGGGTCATGAAAGAAAAGGTGGGATCCACAGCCCTGTTTACTATCTCAATAGAAAGCCCGTAGAGTTCGGCAATGGGGTCCCAGAAATAAATCCCCGAACCGCCTAAGGGATGCACACCGATCTTGAGCCCCTCTTGGGCGATGATTTCCATATCGATGATGTTCTTGAGGTCTTCCACATAAGGGGTGATGTAATCGTATTCTTGGGTTGTATCGGCCTTCAGGGCCTTCTCAAAGGGCATCCTTTTCACGTCCTTGAGCCCACCCCGGAGAAGTTCGTTGGCCCTGTCTTCAATGGCCCTTGTCGTCTCCACAGAGGCTGGACCCCCCTCAGGTGGATTATATTTGAATCCGCCGTCCTCAGGCGGGTTGTGAGAAGGGGTGATGACAATTCCGTCTGCAAGCTTCTTTGTCGTTTTGGCGTTATAGGTCAGAATGGCATGTGATATCACCGGAGTGGGTGTATAACTCAAACCCTTCTGGACCACGACCGTTACACCGGCCGCGGCAAAAAACTCAATGGCAGTGGCCAGGGCAGGCTCTGAAAGGGCATGTGTATCGATCCCTATGAAAAGGGGTCCTGTAATCTTTCTGAATCTTCTGTATTCATAGAGGGCCTGGCAGATGGCCAGGATGTGGTCCTCATTGAAGCTGTTTCCCAACGATGACCCCCTGTGCCCGGAGGTGCCGAATGCCACACGCTGACCAGGGTCCGAGACATCAGGTTTATGCGTATAATAAGCTGAGACGAGCCTTGGAATATTAGCCAGCATGGACCTGGGTGCAGGCTTGCCTGCAAGTTCGTGTATCGGCATTGTTTTTCTCCTCCTAATCCGGATAAACCGGAACCAAACAGGATTTTAACCAATTGATCTTCAGCTTGTCCGGAAATACGAAATACGAAATTCACAACTAAGATACTATAAACACACCGGCCGGACAAAGGCATCCTTGCCGGCATACTCTGTGTAGCACTGTCCATGTCCTCCTGGATACGCATCAACAGGTTAAAATGACTTCATCATTCGATATTCCTTGTTCGATATTCGATATTAATACATTCAAGATAATAAGTAACCGAATACGCCATGCAATGCTGTCATGCCAAGCAAATGGGTGGCTCTTACTTTTTTACGCTGGTGACCCAAGAACAAAAGCCCATCTTGGCTATCCCGGAAAACATCCCATGAATATCGAAGGTATTGTAATTCTGCCTGATCATTTGCACTGTCTATGGCGGTTGCCGGAAAAAGATGATGATTTCTCTATCCGATGGTCAAAGATCAAACGGTATTTCAGTCTTTCTACGGCAGGAGTGGAACAGAGTCAGGTGAGCGAAGCCCGCAGGCGAAAAAGGGTGAGGTTGGGGAGCAACGGAATATGTCAATGAAAAAACAATACGAGAAGCCCTGCTTAATGCAGTTGCTCACAGGAATTTACACGTAACTGTAACTGCCGTTCTGAGATCGATGTCCCCCTTTTTTCCATTTTTCCTTTGTGATAAAATGCCGCGATTTTTATACAGGAAATGCAAAAGAAAAAATTACCAGACTGGAGATAGGCGGGGGCCTGGCTTGCATAATGGAGGTATTCTGGCAAAGACCATTCTTCTCACCGCCAAGTCGTTCGCTTCCAGGCGGTGAAAAGAACAGTCTTCTCTTGGAGGGTCACTCATGGGCTTGGTATTGTTTATATACCCATAAAATATCCCTATTTTTATACCCTTGACATTGGGACCACATCATGACAGAATAAACAAAAAATAAGAGGTGCAATATGCTGACTCAAACCAAAGTTCAGATTAACCCAAAAGATTATGAATTTATTAAGAAGGTCTATAAGGATTTACATTATAGAAGCCTAAGCGAGTATATGCGAGAGGCTGTCAACGCCAAGGTCAGAGAAGATCGCAAAAGGCTTCGGGAACTTAAAAGGATGGCAGCCATGGAGATGATCGGCAGAGCACCATACGATAACCTTTTTGAATCGATAGAAGGGGAAGATTTTGAAAACCGGTGAAATCTATTGGGTAAATCTTGATCCAACTATTGGGGATGAAATCAAGAAAAGACGGCCTGTAGTCGTCTTGAACGGTGGTCATGACAAGCATCTCAAACTTGCCATTGTTGTATCTATCACTGCGTGGAACCCGTACTGGGAGGAAAACCCGTTTTTTGTTTCTCTGGAACCCAGCTCAAAGAATGGTCTTCAGAAAAAATCGGTAGTTGACTGTTTTCAGATTAGGGCCATTAGCCATAAGAGATTTGCGGAAAAAATCGGAAAGATTTCAAACGAAGAAATTCATCTCATAAAGAGTTCAATTGCCCTGATTCTCGACATTGAACCGGAACACTGCGAGTCAGAGGATCAGGCATGCCAGTAGGTTTTTAAAGACTATCAATCCTTGTTACTTTCATCACCTAATCGATGTGGAAAGGAGATCTTATGGATCCTGAAAAAATTATGGAAGACTTATTTAAAGAGTTGACTACTACCTTAAGAGCAATGTCAAAAGCCAAAACAATAGAAGAAAAAAGGCAATATAGCGAAATAATAAAAAATTTATGTGACTCTTTGGGTGTTTTTCTAAATTTGGCTAACGATATGATGGGTCTAGATTTCGAAGAATAATTGTAACCGTTCACGGGATTACAACGCCCTTTTTACCGCAACCCACCGAACTGTAAGCGTTTACAGGGTGCTGCAGATGCGAGGCGGAGGGTACGCAGACGTACTCCCTGTACTTCAAGTGCCCGACAACAAAGCA
>JAUWGF010000060.1:0-8894 GCA_030606515.1 Deltaproteobacteria bacterium
GGCCCTTGCGCTTTGGTATAAGTTTGGTCTTGGCCCTGAAGTTTTTATTTATTTTTATTTTTCAGCATGTCTCATAATTGTGACATTTGTTGACCTTGAGCATCAAATCATCCCGGATGCAGTGTCTTTGCCTGGGATCGCTCTTGGCTTCTTATCGTCTTTTTTGCTTCCTGGACTGTCGTGGTTGGATTCTATACTGGGGATATTAATGGGCGGGGGCATCCTGCTTCTTGTGGCATGGGGCTATTATATTATTGCCCGCAGGGAGGGAATGGGAGGCGGGGACATCAAGCTCCTTGCTATGATAGGGGCATTTTTGGGCTGGCAGGCAATACCGCTTGTAATCTTATTGAGTGCTGCAGTGGGTTCAGTTACCGGCTTGGCGATAATGACAGTCCAGAAAGGAGATAGACACATGGCCATACCTTACGGGCCCTTTCTGGCTGGAGCTGCTCTAATATCATTATTCTGGGGGCGTGAACTGACAGCCTGGTATCTGATTTTTATCTCCGGGGGCTAATATTAGTACGTTAAGAAAGTCTTCTGATTAGGAGAATGTTGTGAGTAAGCTTCGAATTCTGGTTATAGATGATGAATATGACGTGAGGAATATAGTTGCCGGCATATTGACCTCTAAAAAGGCCGGATATGATGTTATTCAGGCGGCTAATGCCATTGAAGGCCTGGAATTGGCACAAAAACAGCCCTTTGATCACATAATAAGTGATATTTACATGCAGCCTGAGAATGGACTCCAATTTTTAAAAAAAGCCAAGGGCGCAGGGGTATCAGCCAACATCATCATGATGTCCGGTCAGGCCGATATTGATATGGCCCTTGATGCCATAAAGATAGGGGCGTGTGATTTCATCTTCAAACCCATAGTGTCAGATCATCTGCTTTTCGTATTGCGAAGGGCCGAGGAAAAGGCCGGACTTCTGAAAGAAAACGCATTTTTAAGGGAAGAGGTACACAAAAAGTATTCGTTTCATAATATTGTGGCCAAGAGCTTTCAGATTAAACGCATTTTTGAGGTCATTGAAAGAGTATCAGATTACAAGACCACTGTGCTGATAACCGGTGAGAGCGGGACAGGGAAAGAACTTGTAGCCAAGGCAATCCATTTTAATAGCATCAGGGCCAAGGCACCCTTTGTACCAATTAATTGTGGGGGCATTCCAGAGAATTTGCTCGAGAGTGAACTCTTTGGTTATGTGAAAGGGGCCTTTACAGACGCTGTCAGGACCAAAAAAGGACTTTTCGAAGAGGCCCATAAAGGGACCCTGTTTTTAGACGAGTTGAGTGATTTGCCTTTGTCCCTGCAGGTGAAACTCTTGAGGGTCTTGCAGGAAGAAGAGGTCAGGCCTTTGGGTGATACTCGCTGCATACAGGTAGATGTGCGGATAGTGGCAGCCACTGCAAAGGATCTTGTGCAAGAGGTGAGTAAAGGCAATTTCAGAGAGGACCTGTTTTACAGAATAAATGTACTATCAATAGTTATTCCTCCTCTAAGAGACAGGAAGGAGGATATTCCGTTACTGGTTGATCACTTTATAGAAAGGTACAATTCCCGCTTAAAGAAGAAGGTGGAGGGAGTTAGCCCTGAGGTAATGCACCTTTTCATCGAATATAAGTGGCCAGGGAATATCCGTGAGCTTGAAAATGCCATAGAAAGGGCAATGGTCTATGCGGATAACCCGACAATACAAGCAAGGGATCTTCCCCCTCAGATACGGGCGGGCTTTGGAGTCGAAAGTGCTCCTCCCATATCAACCCTTGATAGCTCTATCTTTTCCATTAAGAAGAGCAGCAAGATGTTGGAGCGAGGACTTATAATAAAGGCACTTGACGAAACCAAGGGTAATAAGACTAAGGCTTCTCACCTTCTGGAGATCAGCCTGCCGGCACTTTTATACAAGATAAAGGACTATGGTCTTGCAGCAGAGATTTAGCAGACAAGCGGCTCGCCTGCACGAATGAGGAATGGCTGCTAAATCAATCCCACTGCCTTCTTCAGCGATTCCACTTCAGAGTCAGTCAATATCCTGTGTTTGCCGGGCAGTAGTTTTCCAATGCCTATAGGGCCCATTTTAATACGTATCAGTCTGATGACCGGGTGGTTTACCGTATTGAGCATCAACCTTATCTGGCGTTTTCTACCCTCTTTCAGCACAATTTCCAGGACCGTTGAGCGCCTCGTGGTTTCCAGCACGCGCATTTCACAAGGCAATGTCATTTTCCCTTCTATCTCTACACCTTGTCTAAGAAGGTCCAGAACTGCCTTTGAAGGTCTCCCTCTTACGGTTGCATGGTAGATCTTTGTAACCTTGTGGCTGGGATGTAATAGCCGGTGGGCCAGGGTCCCGTCATTTGTGAGAAGGAGCAAACCCTCGCTGTCTTTGTCAAGGCGTCCCACAGGATAAACCCGCCCCGGAATTCTTTCCAGCAGATCCATTACAGTGGTTCGCCCATAGGGATCACGAACTGTAGTCAGGACCCCTTTAGGTTTATTAAGCAAAAGGTAAATAGGAGGTTTTTTCCAAAGAATCCTGGTCTTGTCAACACGAATTTCATTCGTATATGGATCTACCTTTGAACCAAGTTCTGTAACGATCTCGCCATCTATACTGACCCGGCCAGAGCGGATGAATACCTCTGCCGCTCTCCTGGAGCACACACCGGCGTTGGCGAGGTATTTTTGCAGTCTTATCATAACGGGCCTATAGTGTCTGAACGGAAAAGCAGTTCAGACACAATTTTGAATTCTAAATTTTGAATTTAAAAAAGGGCATCCTTCATAGCAAGCCAAAAATAGTTTACACTTTTAGGGGTAATATACCTCAAAAAATATGACTTGTGCGATTAGCTATTAGGTTTTAGCTTAACAGTCCGTTTTCATACAAAGTTTTTACCTAACAGCTAATGGCTAATGGCTAGCATCCGTGTAGGCGTTATGGGTATATCCGGAGTCGCTCCTCTGGTAGGGAATGAATGAAGACCGGCAAGGTCAAGGGGCCGTTAAAAGAGGGTTTTTCCACAGGAGCGTGCGCTGCTGCAGCGGCCAAGGCTGCGGCCATACTGGCAGCGGATCCTTTGGTTTCAAGTATTAATGGAGTGACAATTCCTTTCCCGAATGGATCGAGACACTCCTTTCCTGTCAGCAGATTGGGCAGGTCCGGAGACAGTGACGCATGGGCCTGCGTGGTTAAGTATGCAGGAGATGATCCCGATATTACCCATGGAGCGGAAATTGTCTCCAGAGTAAGGATTATTTCACTTGATGTAATGAAAAAATCCGTCAAGATACTTGGGGGAGACGGTGTCGGAAGGGTGACCAAACCAGGCCTTGCCATACCCCCGGGCAATCCGGCCATCAACCCCGTTCCCAAGAAAATGATCAGGCAGGCAGTGGAAGAGGCCTTGGAAAACAGATCAGGTTTTGAGGCTGAAGTGACTGTGAGTGTGCCCAAAGGAAAGGAACTGGCAGCCAAGACCCTCAACCACAGGCTGGGAATAGTAGGTGGCATATCCATTCTGGGTACGACCGGCATAGTAAAGCCAATCTCAGCAGAGGCATGGTGTGCAACCATTCGGTGTTCCATGGACGTGTGCCTGGCAGCAGGCCTGGACCAGGTAGTGCTGGCCACGGGTCGCACCTCGGAGCGTGCTGCACAACATCTTTTGGGCCTGCCCGAAGAGGCATACGTGTCAATGGGTGATTATATAATGTTTTCTTTAAAAGAGGTTTCAAAACGTCCTTTTCGTCAGGTGCATCTGGCAAGCCAGTGGTCTAAACTGATCAAGATAGCCATGGGGTGGGAGCAGACTAATGTAAAACACGGTGCCCTTAATACACCTGAGGCGTTGGCCTTCCTTGCTACTTTGGTCCCGGATATCTCTTTTGAATCCATTTCAGGTGCGAATACCGTGAGGGAAATCTTTATTTCAATGAAAGACCGGGGTGTTGAGAGAGGCAGAATGATAGAGGCAGTCTGTTCCGAGGCCTTCAAAAGGCTGAAGCCTGTTCTCAAGCCGGATCAGGATCTAATGATCCATCTTGTGTCGTATTCCAGGAGAGTGGTTGAGAGTTTCCCGATTAGGGATTAGAAATTGAATTAAAAGTGATTTATTGAGGAATTCCTCAATTCGTGAATTTATTTGGCATCCTTCATTCTGTAGTTTACACTTTTCGAGGTTGGTTCTTTAGTCATCCATTTTGAATATCGAACCGCAGAACAAGGAACCGCAGAATTTCGAAGGTATCATTTCGACATTCGATATTTCTTGTTCGATATTCTGCGGTTCAAAAAAATAAAAAGTGTAAACTATTTTTATGCATAAGGGAATAATATATGTGTTAGGGGTTGGTCCGGAGGGCCTTTCTCCTGTAGGGGAAAAGTGCCTGCATAAGGCCTCCACGGTATTCGGGGCAAAGCGTTTTAGTTTTATGGTGCCTGAGGGTAAGCCCTTAAGACCTGTTATGCCTGTAGAAAAGCTTTTGGAGGACTTAAAGGCCTGTTTATCAGGGCCGGGAGATGTCGTGGTCATTGCCTCAGGGGACCCCCTGTTTTTTGGGATTGGACGAGTGCTGATGAGAGAGCTTCCTTTTGAACGTCTTTGCTTTATACCATCTGTTACCAGTGTCCAGCTTGCGTGCTCAAAGCTCAAGATACCCTTGGATGATCTGATCAGTCTGAGCTTCCATGGAAGAGATTCCGGCATTGTTGAGAAGCTTTATCCTTACTTGAAAAGCCAGGACATGACAAAAATCGCTTTACTGACAGACCCTGTTAATACCCCTCGGAAAATTGCGCAGGCCTTGTTGGATGCAGGACTGGAAGGACTTACAATCCATGTGGCAGAGGATTTGGGGGGCAGTTCTCAGAAAACAGGGTCTTACTCTTTAGAACAGGCCTCTTCCAAGGACTTCCATCCTCTAAACGTCACGGTCCTTACCGGGAAGATCAAGTGGGCAACTGGTGGATTCGGTCGAAGGGAGGATGCATATCAACACAGGGGAGGCCTGATTACAAAGGCAGAGGTCCGCTCAATAGTCCTCGGGGCCCTTGAGATCCCTTCAAAGGGCATCATGTGGGACATTGGCGCCTGCAGTGGATCTGTCTCAGTTGAGGCCGCGGGCCTTGCTCCAGGACTCAGAATTATTGCTGTTGAAAAGAACAAAGAACGTATCGAGGATATAAAGGCCAATATCCGCAGGTATCAAACATTAAACATAGACCTGATAGAGGGGAGCGCTCCGGAGGTCCTGGAAGGGCTCCCCGAACCTGACAGGGTATTTATAGGCGGAGGAGGAATCGCTCTCTCATCCATTCTAAAAAAAGTTATTCGTCGTCTTAAGGGAAGAGGACCTATAGTCGCTACGGCTATTACCTTGGAATCACTGATGCTCCTGTCAGATAAGCTTGCCATGGATGGTTTCCGGATCGAAGTGAGTCAGGTACAGGTATCCAGGCTTAGGCCCCTGGGCCAGGGCCGGATACTTTCGGCTCAAAATCCTGTATTTGTGATAAAGGCATGGCGCTGACACACCCGGCACTGATAATATATAACCTGCTCCAGGTTGCGGCCCTGCCGTGGCTGGGTCCTCCGGCCCTGCTATATCTTCTTTCCAGGTCCAAGTACAGGGGCCACCTGGCAGAAAGGCTCGGAAGGCTTCCTGACCTGTCTCCCATCAAGGGGCGGTCTCCCAGGATATGGGTTCATGCCCTGTCGGTCGGGGAAGTAAATGCAGCGTCGGCCCTGGTAACAGCCATCTCTCAGAGATGGCAAGGGGCAGGGATAATCTGCTCCGCCACAACAGCTACAGGGCTCACTGCCCTAAAAAACAAGCTGGGCCGTACCGCCCATGTGATCACCACGGCTCCTTTTGATTTGCTACCTTTGGTAAACAAGGCAATAAAGGCAATATCGCCTGACTGCTTTATTCTTGTTGAGACAGACGTCTGGCCTAACTGGATATGGAGCATGCGACATTCAGGTATCCCCACGATGCTGGTAAACGGGAGCCTGTCTTCCAGTTCAGCAGAGAGACTTTCACATCTGGGGCCGGTAAAGGACATACTGTATGGAGGTTTTGATCTGCTCGCCATGCAGTCATCTTATGACAGGGAACGGCTTTTGAGGCTTGGTTTTTCCACGGACAGAGTGAGCGCCCCCGGAAACCTGAAATACGATCTTGAAGTGCCCCAAATTGATGAATCTGAAAAGGTCCTTCTCAGGGAGGCCATAGGCCTTGAGCCCACAGCACCGCTTTGGGTAGCAGGAAGCACGCACCCCGGAGAGGAGGAGTTGATACTTGCTGCCCATAAGGGCCTTAAACACGTGTTTCCGAAACTGCAACTACTCCTGGCCCCAAGGGACCCGAAACGTGGACCGGAACTGGAATCCCTGGCAAGGGAGATGGGTTTTAAGACCATAAGGCGCAGTGCGGTTGCGAAGTCCGGTGATGTAGACATAGTGGTGTTGGATACCCTTGGGGAGCTTCTAAAGTGCTACAGCCTCTGTGATGTAGCATTCATAGGGGGGACCCTGGTGAATATCGGGGGCCATAATCTCCTTGAGCCCGCGGCCTATGGAGTGCCGGTGCTCTTTGGTCCCTATGTTGAAAGCGCGCGTACGATAGCTGAAGATCTTCTGGCCTGTGGAGGGGGCAGGCGTGTGTCAGAAAAAGAAGAATTGCAAGGGGTTTTGAATAAGCTCCTAAAAGACCCTTTTGAGCGTAGAAACATGGGTGGCAAGGCAAGGGACCTTTTACAAAAAAACCAGGGCGCTGTCTCCAGGTATCTGGATCTTGTGGCAGAGGCGCTCAGGGGAATTTAGTGATTTGGTGATTTAGTGATTTGGTGATTTGTTTGTCCGTGTGGGTCTGTGGCTGATTATTGGTTGGCTAATGTAAAAGTTCGGAGATATTTTGAAGGATAGTACCTTATCACTGCTCTTGGCCCTCGGCAGGCCTCTTTCGCCCGCATACAGCGCCTTGATGAAGGCCAGGGCGTGGGCATACAGGAGAGGATATCTTGCCACAAGGAGACTTTCGTGTCCTGTAATAAGCATAGGCAATCTTTCCCTTGGCGGGACAGGAAAGACCCCTCATGTATTGGCTGTAGCCAATTGGCTGAAGAGCCGGGGGATTAGTCCGGCTGTTGTGAGCAGGGGGTATAGAGGAAGGGCAGGACGTGGCCCACTTGTGGTCTCTGATGGTACGAGTGTGCTGGTTTCCCCGCGGGATGCCGGGGATGAGCCTGTGATGATGGCCGAGGCCCTTTCGGGTATCCCTGTTGTAGTTGGTTCAGACAGGTATGCTGGTGGAAAGCTTGCCGTAGAGCGCTTTGGTGCACAGGCAATCGTCCTTGATGACGGTTTCCAGCATATGGCCCTTTTCCGGGATGTTGATCTTGTGTTACTGCCTGCAGTTAATTTTTTTGGAACGCAATGGGTATTCCCTGGGGGTGATCTAAGAGAGCCTGTCTCAGCGCTTTCCAGAGCAACCGCGATTCTGTTGACAAGGGCAAATGCACTATCTTTCGCTGACCAGGAGATAGGCAGGCGAGAACTTCAGACAATGGTCCCGGGCCGGCCTGTATTCCTGAGTGAGATGCGGGCCACAAGATTTCTTTCAATGGAAGGGGAAGTTGAAACGCTTGACGCATTGGCAGGTGAGCCATTATTTGCGGTTTGTGCCCTTGCCGGTCCTGAATTCTTTTTTGCAATCCTGGAAAATCTGGAAACGGATTTAAAGGGTAGAGTAGCTTTCCCTGACCACTATTCATATAAAAAAGATGATCTGAGAAAATTGATGGCACAGGCCGGGAAGCAGGGAGCAAAGGCCCTTGTGACCACACATAAGGACAGGGTAAAGATAGAACCGATCTGGCGTGAACTTGCAGCCAATGGTGAAAAGCCCCTTCCTGTCTGGGTATTGGAGATAGAGGCCAGGCCCGAGGAAGGGCTTTGGAATATGCTTGAAGCAAGTCTCAATATAGGCAGGATTTGAGAGGTGAATGTTTTTTGTAGCCATGAAGGCCAAATTTCCAATTTCTATTTTCTAATTTCAACGTTCCGTACTATTAAGTGATTATGATGCACACATTAGAATCTTTAATAACTATTTTGATTCCATTGTTGATCATCATGGACCCTTTGGGCAACTTGCCATTTTTTCTCCTTTTTACAGAAAAAATTACTCCTTCAGAACGGCGCAAAGTGGCCGCTATCGCCTCCTTTGCAGCCTGCATTATCCTTATTTTTTTTGGTACCACAGGTGATTCTGTTTTGCGCTTTTTTGGAATCGGCCTGCCAGCTTTCCAATTGGCTGGCGGTTTTATCTTTTTTATTTACGCCTTACAGATGCTGTGTCTGTTCCCTAGCGGCCTGAAGACTAGCTCAGAAGAAGAACAAGAAGGCGTTGAAAAAGAGCATGTTGCACTTGTGCCATTGGCAACGCCGTTACTGGCCGGCCCTGGTGCCATAACCGCTGTCTTGGTATGGCAACAGACACCGGACAGCTCTGTTAACACTGTCCTATTGCTGGCTGCGATCATAATAGCCTGTATAATCGTTTACCTTATCTTTTACTTTGGAGTGTGGATCAATCGAGTGATGGGAGTGGGGGGTATCCGGGTGATGACGCGGCTCATGGGATTATTACTTGCTGTCATAGCAGTCCAGTTCATGATGAGTGGATTTAAGAATTTCTATTAGGACCTGAGAGAGCTTCAGAGACAGGGGTATGCCATGCGTGATTGGAATGTTGTCATAAGCGTCCGGGAGAGGGGATTTCGACCGGCATTTGAGCTTTTGGAAGAACTGGGACCAGTAGCCAAGACAGATTTTTATAACATACTGGTCATGAAGGTGGATAATATTAGAAATTT
>JAUWGF010000022.1:0-15057 GCA_030606515.1 Deltaproteobacteria bacterium
CGCATGAAGTTGGCTGCCAGGCGTTCGTCGTGCGTGGCAAGGGGTAGGCCATTGTAAAATGACCTGTGTCCGCCGTGAAGCGAACCATCACCCACGGTCCCCCTTCCGGCCCAGTAATTTAGAGGATATCCATGGTCCCACCACGCCCAGATCACCGCATCTTTGGGCGTTTTTTTTGACGCCAGATCCATACCGGCAATAAGGTGCGGAGGCTCCTTGGGCCAGAAGGTCTTGGCCATGTCTTTGCTCAGGGCCGGCCAGACAAGAAATATTACTAAAACCGGTGCTAACAGGGAAAACACGGCAAATCTTCGACGCCAGTGCCAGAGCTCGGATATCATGTATCCTATCCCAAGGGCTGTGACAGGGGCCAAAAAGATCATGAAACGTTTGGCGAAAAAAAATGACAATGCAGCCAGGATCAATGGCACTGAGATGAACAGGCTCTCCTTGGGACGACGATAGAACAGCCAGGCAAGACCCGCGCCGGCTACAATGAAGGCAGGCAGGCTGTCAGTTGTCTTGGCCACAATCTCGTTGAGTGATGGTACGGCCTGTTCTGAGATTGTGGCCCCTATGGGAGGCCATATGCTGACCACTTCCTTAGTAGATATGTAATGGAACATGCCGACAACATGTCTGAAAACCTTGAGCGGAAGATCCAGTCCAATCCACAGGAGTATCACCCCGATTCCCAGTCCTGCTATTCCAAAAAAGATACATGCCTCTCTTCGTCCAGGACGATAGAAAAACACCAGCGCTACAGCTAACGGCAGCATCGAGATACCCGTCACTACCTGAGGCGTTGAATCCCACCACCACATGAAGAGCAAAAAAACAGCCATACCGCCAATAAAATATAGATACCTCTTCTGACCGACTTCAATGCCAAACCGCAGAAAGCAATAGGCAGCCCCTGTAGCCCAGGTGACATTCATACAGTCTGTGTCGAACCACCCTAAACTGCTTCTATAGACATAGTAGTGTGAAAGCAGCCCCATTAACGCTGCAGTAAGGCCCATGGCCGGACCTCCGTAGAAACGTCCTAGTGCATATAGAGGCAGGGCCAGCAAAAGACCAAGTAATGCAGGTAGGACCGCTCCAATCCAGTTCAGGGAAAAGGGCGTTATCTTGGCCAGACCCGCGGCTATTACGGAAATGAGCGGTGGCGGAAATTTCCTGGACACACACTTTGGCACATCACGATTGTTGTCTATAGGTGTATAGGTGCCTTCAGCAAGATCTTTTGCCAAGGTCAGATAAAAATAGCCATCAAAGGTGGTGAGCAGGGGCTCTCCCTTATAAAGGGCCAACTCGGGATGGGTATTCCAGTCCCGAATATCTTCAATGCGCACAAGCAACCCCACGCCCAGGATAAGTAAAAGTGCCAGGGCCTCTATCCATCGATGGTATGGGGTAAGGCGTTTGGCCTTATCCTTTACGGTGCTTTCCCACTCACGAATACGCAATCCCATACCTTGAGAACTTGTGGTTGGGACGGGAGTGTTGGGATCTGGTTTCTTTCTGGTTTTAGCCAAAGGACTTTTTCTTTTACGCCCCATTGTGTTTTCCTATTAGGTATTTAGGTTGAAGGCTGAAGGCTGTTAGATCACTTCGGTCTTCAGTCTAAACACCTAATTTTGTGTGATCGCGCATGATTTGTCCCTAAAAGCCTTCAACCTTCCACCTTCAGCCTTCCACCTTCAGCCTTCAACCTTCAGCCTTCCACATCTGATTCCATGATCTCATCCCAGGTTTCTATGACCCCGGACCTCAAGTCCGTGAAATCGTCAGCCTCCACATCAGTCGGTCTTTCTTGCAGGTTGAGCTTGTTTATTGTTTTTCTGTAGCTCACATATGCTTCCAAAAGTATGTCTGTATATCTCTTTCGTATCAGGTCTTTCTGTTCAAAGGCCTCAAGCAGTCTGATACTATTGCTCCATTCAGCGAGGTCCGGATGCCGGAAAGCATTTGCTAACACCATATACTGGATCAGGAATTCTATATCAGTCAGTCCGCCGGGATCATGTTTAAGGTCAAATTTGCCAGGATGCTTGTTCCCATATTGGCTTATCAATCTTTCTCGCATGTAGATAACAGAATTCTTTAAAATATCAATGTCACGGGACTTGGCAATTACTTTTTTTCTCAGTTCATCAAACTTCTTACAGACCCTGATGTCACCTGCGATCGTCCTCGCCCTCACAAGGGCCTGGTGTTCCCATGTCCAGGCCTGGTCCATTTGATACTGGAAAAAGGCCTCCAGGCTGCTGACCAAGACTCCTGACGCCCCGCTGGGACGAAGGCGCATATCTACTTCATACAGGATTCCTGCCTGGGTATGGACGGTCAAAATATGAATCATTCGTTGTCCCAGACGGGTATAAAACATAGTGCTATCCAAAGGCTTGGGCCCGGAGGTCATCCGGCCCACTTTACCGGTATGGAGAAAAACCAGATCCAGGTCCGAGCTATAGCCCATTTCCGTTCCTCCAAGTTTGCCATAGGCAACAACCGCAAAGCCACGGTTTTCTTTTTCGTCTTGGCCGGATACGCATGGGGGCATGCCGTGTCGATCTATCAGGTGGTCCCGGGCAAGGGCAAAGACCCTATCTACTACTACCTCGGCAGTGTCCGTAAGGTGGTGACTCACATCCTGAACAGACAGGGCTCCTGAGATGTCAGCCGCAGCTACTCTCAGCATATTTGCCTGCCTAAATCGCCTGAGTTCATCCATCTGCTGCTCCAAGTCGCCCGGCGATACTCCGGAGAGCATTTTTTTTATGTCTTTTTCCAGACTTGACCTGTCAGGGGGTGAGTAAAGAGTCAGCGGGGCAAGGAGTTCGTCCAGCAGTACAGGCTGTCTTGATATAAGCGTTGCTATCCATGCCCCTCTTGAACAGAGCCTTATCAGATGTGACAGGGCATCAGGATTTTCCAGGAGAAGAGAGAGGTAACAGGTCCGCCTCTCAATTGATTCTATCAGGTCAAGTGTCCTTTTGAGAGCAATATCCGGCTGGTCTGCCCCTGCGGCTTCCTTGAGCACAAGAGGGACCAGACGGTCCAACCGGTCTCGTCCTGATGAACTGAGGCTCAAGCTCGTCCTGGAGTCCTTAAGGCCCTGGAGAAAGTTCAAAATCTCATTGGTTTTATGAAAACCCATTGACTGAAGGGCTTGTACAGCACGGTCTTTGTCGACTGTTCCAAACCAAATGCCTGACAGGAGCTGTTTCGCTGAGTCCTTATTTTGGGCCTCCTCCCTGGAGAAAAGTCCCTTAAAGTGATAGTGGACTGTGTCCATGTGCCTGCAGAGCGTATCTATATATTCTTTCCAGGTCTGAAAACCCATGGAAAGTGCGAGGCGGGTCTGAGAAAGGGGCTCAAAGGGCAGCTTGTGTGTCTGTTGGTCAGCGTATTCCTGCAAGCGGTGTTCAGTGTTGCGCAGGAATATGTATGCATCTTTTAATTTCCGGCATGCGTCTTGGGACAGGAAGTTGTGGACAGCCAGGAGTTGCAGGACTCGAAGAATGCTCCTTTCCCGAAGTTCCGGCATCTTGCCGCCCCTGATGAGTTGAAAGGTCTGGCCTATAAACTCAATCTCGCGTATCCCTCCTGCGCCCAGCTTTATGTCGTCTTTAAGTCCTTTCTTATGCGTCTCCTGTTCTATCAGTTGCTTCATTTCCCTTAAGGAATCAAAAGCCCCGTAGTCCAGGTAACGGCGATACACAAAGGGCCTTAATGTTTCAAGCAGCGTGTCTCCATCAGTGCCACCGGCAACTGGGCGGGCCTTGACCATTGCATATCGTTCCCACTCCCTCCCTTGGCTTTGATAATATTCTTCCATGGCATCGAAGCTCAGGACCAGGGGTCCATTTTCCCCATATGGCCTGAGTCTTGTGTCCACACGAAACACAATACCCCCGGCAGTAGTCGTGCCTATAACACTTATTAATTTGCGGCAAAGCCTGGCAAAAAACTCTTCGTTAGTGACGGATTTTGGGCCGTCTTTAGTATGCCCGGACTCAGGATACGCAAATATCAGGTCGATGTCCGAGGAAAAGTTGAGTTCTCCGGCCCCGAGTTTGCCCATCCCGAGGATAACCAGGGATTGGGGGTTGCCTGTCTTGTCTGCAGGACAGCCAAGTTCCTGACATTGCCAGGGATGGAGGAGGCTGAGAGCACCCTTTAGACATGCCTCTGCCAAGGATGAAAGGTCCTCCATGGTCTCTTTGAGATCTGTCCATTGGGCAAGGTCTCTCCATGCTATCCTGACCATCTCTCGCGTTCTCAGCCGGCGCAGAATTATTCCGAGTTCTTTATGGTCCTGGGCTTCTTTAACTGAATTGTTGACTATTCTGTCATAGTTGCCGTTCGCATAGGAATTTATGAGATCACCACTTTCTAAAAGATCTAATAGCAGCCCTGGTTCCTTGACGCAGTTCTTTGCGACAAATTCACTAAAGGCCCACACCTGTTTCGCCGTATTTATTATATGTGGATCATCAGGAACAGTAAGTCCGGATAAAAGCGCAGCCTCCGCAAAGTTTTTCCAATAGTTATCAGCATTTAACAGGAGTTCTTCATGTAGTCGTCTCTGGGGCAGCATTTTTTCTAGAATTTTGTATCCAGCGTATTATATGTTCTTATAGTCTTTTTTATTTCTATACTATAGACGTTGGCATTTAAACAGGTCAAAGAACAGGTACATCCTTGAGAACTGGAAAGAGTTTAGGGTCAAATCCCCGGATATTGATTAGATCCACCAATTGGATCGGAGACGCCGTCATGACTACACCTGCGGTGATGGCACTTAGAAAAAACTATCCAAAAGCCCATATTTCTATTCTGACAAGGCCTTGGGTAGGACCTGTCTTTTCCGGGAATCCCGCTGTAGATGAGGTTATATCCTGCGGCGGTACGGGCCGTAACAGTACGATCTTGGGAAAATTAATCCTCGCCAAAGCTCTTAGGAACAAAAAATTTGATCTTGCTCTCCTGTTCCCAAACTCCCTTGAGTCGGCCCTTGTTGCGTGGCTTGCCCGCATACCCAGGCGCGTGGGTTATGCCACCGACGCAAGACGCCTGATTCTCACATTGCCGGTATCAGTACCTGAGGACCGCAGGAGTAAACACGAAATATTCTACTATCTAAACCTTGTTGATCATATAGGCCGCTTGCATTCTAATACCCATTCAACAAATGAAGTGGGCCGCGAGGAACAAACCGGGCTATTCCTTAAGGTCCCGGCCCAAGGGGAGTCAGGGGCCAGGCAGATACTTGCTCAAATGGGGTTGGATCAAGAATCGTTACTCGTGGGGTTAAATCCAGGCGCTGCATATGGGCCGGCAAAATGCTGGCCTGTGGAAAGATTTGTATCTTTAGGAAAGGCCCTGGTCGAGCATTTCAAAGATTGTCATATATTGGTCTTTGGGACCAACAAGGAAGAGTCTGTGGCAGAGGACATTTGCAGTCCTATTGGTGAAAGGGGCCGCAATCTGGCAGGAAAGACAAGCCTTGCTGAGGCCATGGGGCTTATATCAAACCTCGATTTGCTCGTGACAAATGATTCCGGTCTTATGCATATTGGCGCAGCATTAGGAGTTCCTTTGGTTGCGATTTTTGGCTCTACAAATCCGGTTGCAACAGGTCCATGGTCAGCCAATAGTGTTATAATTCGCCACGAACTTCCATGCAGCCCGTGCCTTAAACGCAGTTGCCCCACGGATTTTAAATGTCTTCTTGGGATTGAGGTTGAGGAAGTTTTGCAGGCCTGTATGCAACAGTTGAAAGCCGTTTACGGCTTGAAATTGGAAATTGGAAATTAGGGAAAGATGAACTACTAAAAAAATGAACATCGAACATCGAACATCGAACGTCCAACGTCGAATGAAAAACGAATATCCAATACCAACCATTTCTGTTTCTTCATCTTTTCCCATTCAATATTCGATGTTGGACGTTCGATGTTCGACGTTCATCTTTCAAAACAATTCCGTATGGCATAAATGTAACTCTGAACCCTTGAACCCAACAAACCCCTGAACGTCTACCAAAATGGATATCAAAAGAGCAGTATTTCTCGACAGAGACGGGACAATCAATGAAGAAGTCGGTTATCTGCGCCGGATGGAGGATCTTGCCTTGATAGAAGGGGCAGGTTCAGGTATTTGTCTCCTCAATGAGTACGGTTATAAGGTCGTTGTGATAACCAACCAATCCGGAGTAGCCAGAGGCTTCTTCGACGAGATTTTTATCAGAAAGGTACATGAAGAGATGGCAAGGCGTCTTTCTAAAAATAATGCTTATGTGGACAGGTGGTATTACTGTCCGCATCATCCATCTGAAGGGAAAGGAGAATACAGGGTAGAGTGTGGTTGTCGTAAGCCACTCCCAGGCATGGTGGATCTTGCTATCAAGGAATTAGGTATAGTTCCGGAGGAATCTTTTGTTGTGGGAGATAGTATTCGAGATTTAGAAATTGCCTGGCGTGTGGGGGCAAAGCCCGTACTTGTCTTGACCGGCTACGGAAAGGAGACCCTTTCACGGCTCTTGCCGGACCAGAAGGAGCGGTTGCCCCACATTGCATCTGATCTATTTGATGCCTGTACATGGATATGCGAATACTGTTGGTAAAACTCAGCGCTATAGGAGATGTAGTACATACACTTCCTGCCCTTGCCGCTTTGCGCAAGAGATATCCTGATGCACATCTAAGCTGGTTGGTGGATGAGGCAGCCTCTGACCTGCTTTGCTCTCATCCTATGCTGAATGAAGTAATAATCTACCCCAGGCGCAGGTTCGGAAAACTAGGCGGCAACCTGAGACAGTGGCCAAGGTTGATTAAAGAGGCCGGGAGTTTTATTAGTCACCTTCGCAGCAAAAGATACGATGTTGTGATAGACTTCCAGGGTCTGCTAAAAAGCGGTGTCTTGACCGGACTTTCGCGAGGGGCATGCAAGCTTGGTTTTGCAGAAGGGAGAGAGGGGAGTTCTATATTTCTGACGGACAAGCTTCCCCGCTATGATCCTGACGAGCATGCTGTGCTCCGCTATCTCAGGCTGGCTTCTCATCTGGATGCAGATATTAAGGAACCTGAGTTTCCCTTAGCCATTGGGAAGGCTGACATTGAGAGGGTAGGCCAACTGTTGAAGGAAGCAGGTGCGGGAGACTGCCGCATACTTTGCCTTAATCCTGGAGCCACGTGGGAAACAAAGAGATGGGCCCCAAAGGGATTTGCAGAAGTGGCAGACAGTTGTTTCGAGCGCTGGGATATGGTTCCTATCATAGTTGGAGGGCCGGGCGATAAGAGCCTTGCTTCTAATATTGCAATGTTCGCAAAGCATCCTGTTGTTGATTTTACCGGGCTAACCAGCCTCAGGACCCTTGCCGCTTTGTACCAGAGGGTAGGGGCTGTGGTAAGTACCGACACAGGCCCCATGCATCTGGCGGTCGCAGCCGGAGCCCCTCTGGTTGCTCTGTTCGGACCCACGGCTCCATGGAGGACAGGTCCTTTTGGCAGGGAACAACATGTTATTAGATTGGGGCTTTCATGCAGTCCCTGTTTTAAACGTCACTGCCCTGCCCCGAAATGTATGATGGATATTTCCCCTGAGCAGGTAATCGAGGCGGTTGGAAGAATTGGAAGAATTGAGTGATTTTGTGATTGAGTGATTTGGTGATTGGAGGTAAGTTATGAGCAAGCCCATTAGTCCCGAACTGTTAAATATTCTTGCGTGTCCTAAGTGTAAGGGTGAGGTAAAACTTACTGAAAACGAAGATGGGCTGATTTGTGAGAGCTGTGGTCTGCTGTACGAGATACGGGAAGGTATCCCAGTAATGCTGATAGATGAGGCCAAACCTTATCCTGTAACAAAAAAGTAACCGTTCAGAGGTTCAAAGCTCAAGGCTCAAAGCTCAAAGGGCTATCGTAATCAACCCCTTTCAGCTTTAGGCTTTAGGCTTTCAGCTCTTATGCAACGCAGCAGATGGAGTATTTTCAGCGGAATCAGAAATGAAATGAAAGATCGCATAATAAGACTTAAGGAAGCTGTTCGTCGATTTGACTCCTCTTGCCTGCTGGTGGCAGGAGATATCATGCTTGACCAGTTTGTTTGGGGTGATGTGTCGAGGATATCTCCTGAGGCGCCGGTCCCTGTGGTGGAAGTCCAGAAGGAAACCATGCTCCTTGGTGGTGCGGCAAATGTGGCAAATAACCTCAGGGCCATGGGCAGTCCTGTAATCCTTGGTGGCGTAGTCGGGAAAGATGCCATGGGGGAGAACCTCAGGGAGCTCGCCAGGTCCGGGGGTATAGATGCGACCGCTGTTGTTGACGGCATACGCCCTACTACAATCAAGACCAGGATAATCGCCAGGGGTCAGCAGGTAGTGAGGGTTGACAGGGAGAATAGTAACTCCCTAAACGACTCATCAATAAAGGCCCTGATCGAGGCCTTTGAGAGACTGGCTCCCGGAATTGACGGAATTATTGTATCTGACTATGCCAAAGGTGTGGTTTCGGCTCGCTTCATGGATGAATTAAGGAAGATCTCAGGCGAGAGAGGCATTCCCCTTTTAGTAGATCCCAAGCCTGCCCATAGTTACCTCTACCATGGAGTGACATTGGTGACCCCTAATCGGCAAGAGGCAGAGGCAATGGCAGGTCTTGAGATCAAGGATACGGAGAGCCTAAGTCAGGCTGCACAAGAGATCCAGGGAAGATTGGGAACAGAGGCGGTACTCATTACCCGAGGGTCGCACGGGATGGCCCTCTGGCAAAGGGAAAACGGATTATTTACAGTGCCGACTATGGCACGTGAGGTCTTTGACGTCACCGGTGCAGGAGATACGGTCGTAGCGGCCATGGCTCTGGGAATAGTCAATGGGCTCACTTTCCCTGAAGCAGCTTATTTAGCAAATATTGCCGCGGGTGTAGTTATTGGAAAGATCGGAACTGCTACTGTGACTGCTGAAGAGATTATGGAAATTTTAGAGAAATAAAGGGGAGAGTAGCATCCAGCAGAATTCGGATAATGAGCATATTACATTCTCCGCTGCCAGCCAAGCTGGTTTGTAGTATATTTTCTCAGCAAGAAGGGCTTATAAACAGAGTGGCTGATGCCCTGTGTGGTGCATACAGCACTGCTGATTTTAAGAGTCCGGTCACTCCGTTCGACCGGACTACCTACTATGAGCCGGAGTTTGGGAGCGGCCTCAAGAGGATATTTATGAGTTTTACAGAATTGGTGTTTCAAGATGCTTTAGCTGAAATTAAGCACGCCACTAATAAGCTGGAACAGGAATTTAGTACAGAAGGAAAAAGGCGAGCAAATATTGATCCCGGAATTTTAACTGCTGAACGTCTTGTACTTGCCACAGGCAAGAATTTTCCCCACCGGATTTATCTTGGCCGGGGCGTATTTGCAGATCTGACGTTCATATACCGGAAAGATTCTTTTGTGTCCTTACCATGGACTTTCCCAGACTATGCATCGAAAGAGGTGATAGGGTTCTGGAACAATGTGAGAAAATTTTATCTACAAGAGTTCAGCGAGGCGCCGAAATCAGCTCAAGGCTCAAAGCTCAAAGGGCTATCGTAATTAACCCCTTTCAGCTTTAGGCTTCAGGCTTTCAGCTCTTATGCAACGCAGCAGATGGGGTATTTTTAGCGGAATCAGAAAAGGTGTGATCCAATGCTACGCAGTATGACTACATTTGCACGTGTGGAATATGCCGGGGATGGCTGGTCTTCCGCATTGGAGCTGAAGTCTGTAAATGGAAGGTTCTGTGATATCCATATCAGGTTACCCAGGTGGATGAACCCCATTGAAGACCGCATTAAGAAATTGGTGCAGGATAGGATGATTCGCGGTCGCATTGACCTGAGCATACAGCACGAAGCTAGTGATGCAACAAGGTCTGTCTTTAAGCCTGACCTGGATCTCGGACGTTCTTATCTAAATGCAGTCAAGTCTCTGGCTGATGATCTTTGTTTAGAGGGCGCCCTAGATCTTCCGACGCTTTTGTGTTCTTTAAAGGACGTTATCACTGTTCAAGAACAGGGACCGGATACGGAAAAGGCATGGGAAAGGATAAAAGGTCAATTAGGGGAGTTGCTTGACAAGGCTGTAGCAATGTCAGTCACGGAGGGATTCACCCTGGAGAAAGATTTGAAATCAAGGCTGTCTCAGGTTGAGCAATGGGTTGAAGACATATCAAAGCGGACAGAAGAGCACCTCAAGAAGGCCCAGCAAGCGCTCAAGGACAGGATTCAGTCGATTTTAAGAGATGTGCCCGCAGACGAAGGGCGCTTGATTCAAGAACTGGCAATACTTGCCGATAAGTTGGATATTACGGAGGAGATAGTTCGGGTTCGTAGCCATATAGAGCAGTTTAGAAAGTTTTTTGCAAAAGAGGGGGCAATGGGCAGGAAAATGGATTTTTTACTTCAGGAGCTATTCAGAGAAGTCAATACTATGGCCTCCAAGTCATCTGATTCTCTGATTTCTTGCTCGGTCGTTGAGATCAAGGGTGAGCTGGAAAAGATGCGCGAACAGGTTCAAAATGTAGTATAGGAATTTGATAAGGGAGAGCATATTATGAGCTGTAGATGTAAACTGCTTAATATTGGTTTTGGTAATACAATAGTGGCAGAACGTGTTGTTGCCGTAGTCAATCCGTCATCTGCTCCTATGAAGCGTTTGAGAGAGGAGGCAAAGATCAATAGCCGCCTTATTGACGCAAGTCAGGGTCGTCGAACTCGTTCCATAATTGTAACAGACAGCAACCATATTATACTCTCTGCTATACAGGCAGAAACAGTTTCCCAAAGACTCAGTGCAGACGTTTTGACCAAATCAGAAGAGAAAGATCCAAAATACTGATTGTGCCCCATATCAATGGAACAAGGGAACCTATTTATAATTTCCGCCCCTTCAGGGGCGGGAAAAACCACTTTATGCCGCAGACTGCTTGAGCAGATTTCCGGGATTTCTTTTTCCATCTCATACACTACCCGTAATCACAGGGAAGGGGAATTTGATGGAATAGACTATCACTTTGTTACCCAAGAGAGATTCAGGGAGATGGTCTCTGCCGATTTATTTCTTGAATGGGCACAGGTATATGACAATTTTTACGGAACAAGTAAATCAGAGGTGCTGTCAAGGCTTGAGCTGGGAGAGGATGTGCTGTTGGACATAGATGTCCAGGGGGCCAGGCAGGTTCGCAGACTATTCCCGGGAGCCATTCTGATATTCTTGCTGCCTCCGTCGTGGTCGGTATTGGAAGCCCGGCTCAGGGGTAGAGGGAGTGAGGACTCCTCAAGGTTGAAACTCAGGATGGCCAATGCAAAATCAGAGTTGGAGGCAGTGCATGAATATGACTTCGCCGTGATAAACGACGACCTTTCAAGGGCCACTAAGGACCTGAAATCCATAGTGATCGCCCAGAGATGCAGAACACCCAGGATTTTGGCAAGGCAGGGCCTTGTTCAGCGCCTTAAGTCTTCGTAGCTACCGATTTTTTTATTCTTCAATGGTTCCTGACTCAAAAAGTCAATCAATAATAATCTGGGGCATACATCCGGTAAGGGAATTTTTAGAGATTTATTCTGATGATTGTCAAAGGCTTTTTGTCCATCCTTCCTTTGGAAAGAAAAAAGCGCAGGCGGGCCTGTTACGTCTGGCAAAGCGGCGCGCGGTTCTTGTGGAACGTATGGAAGATCTTGAAAGTACAGGCGTTCCCGCAGGGACTGTACATCAGGGAGTTGCTGCCCTGGTAAGACCTGTTTGGTCTATTGACTTTTCCAGTCTGCCAATGTATTGGAGAGATAAAAGGCCATTAGTGGTAGTATGTGATCAATTAACAGATCCACAGAATGTGGGGGCTATAGTGCGTTCTTCAGTTGCCTTGGGTGCTCAGGCAGTTTTGCTCCCCAGTCGAAGAACCGGCCGGATTACCGGAGCAGTAGCAAAATCATCTTCTGGTGCACTGTTTCACATAAAGGTATGCCAAGTAGGAAATTTAGTAACAGCCATGAAGCAACTTAAGGAAATGGGACTCTGGATAGCAGGGTTAAGCCCGGATGGCGAGCATCCGCTCTGGGAGTTGGATTTGAATAGGCCTTTAGCTCTGGTAGTTGGTGCGGAAGGGACGGGACTGCGCCGTCTAGTCAAGGAGACGTGTGACTTCCTTGCAAGAATACCTCATTTTGGCCCTGTTGGTTCCATGAATGTTGCCTCTGCTGCCAGCATAGCCCTGTACGAGGTTGCAAGGCAGCGTAATTTATCGCCGGTTTACTCCGGCATTAGGCGGTAATTTTATGATCAGACTGTATGAGAAGGTGACCGGGGCCGCATATGCGGTATCCAGGCCTTTCTTGGAGTTGTGGTCCCGGTTAGAGGGAAACAATGGGATGTGGTCGGGTCGGCTGGGGCACCTCCCCAATTATGTTGCTGCAACCGGTCCTCAGGATTTATGGCTCCAGGCGGTTTCAGTGGGGGAAGTGGCCGTGGCGGAGGCCCTGGTCCAGGCCATTGACCGCAGGGCACCAGGATTAAAAATTCTCATATCAGTTACTACGCCTGCGGGTTTTGCCAGGGCAATGTCCTCCATGGGGACCCGTTGCTCAGTGATTCCTTATCCTCTTGATTTTCCTCAGATAGTACACAGGATGGCAAGGGAGGTCCGTCCCAGGGTGTATGCCTGCCTTGAGACCGAACTCTGGCCCAACCTTATCAGCGCGGTTAGGCAATTCGGGGGCAAGACCGTGCTCTTAAACGGCCGCATTTCAGCCAGGTCTTTTCCCAGGTATTTGAGATTGCTCTCGATTACCAGACCCTTGCTTGCCGGTTTTTCAAAGATTTGCGCCATTTCTGATATCCACGCGAATAGGCTGGCGGCACTTGGGGCCCCCATGGATAGAATACAGGTCACAGGAAATGCCAAGTTCGAGGGCCTTCTGTCCAGACCTGATCCTGATCGTGTGATGGGCCTTCGCAATCGACTCAGAATTGAAGATTCGATGAAAGTCCTCGTTGCGGGAAGCTTGAGAGGGGGCGAGGAAAAAGAGGTAATAAACGCTTACGATTTACTTCAGTCTCGTTGGTCTGACATGATATTCTTTTTAGTGCCGAGGCATTTGAAGAAGGTTTCTTCTATTGTAAGCGTGTTAAACAAGAAGAGCATACCATATCAGCTCTGGAGTGAACTGGAGGTAAATCAGAGACGGACCGCGAAGGTCGTAGTAGTGGATGTAATAGGTCCGCTTTTTGATCTCTATGGTTTGGCTACAGCGGCCTTTGTAGGAGGTTCTCTGGTACCAAAAGGGGGACAGAATCTTTTGGAGCCGGCTGCTTGGGGCTGTCCTGTTATTTACGGTCCTCATACGGACAATTTTGAAGAGGCAAGAATAACCCTTGAATCTCATGGTGGAGGTCAAGAGGTTAAAAACGGAAAAGACCTGGCAGGAGCGGTAAATCTGTTATTTGAGGAACCTTTAAAAAGAGAAGAGCGGGGCAGGAGGGGCCGCAGTGCCCTTGAAGATCTTGCCAAAGGGGTTGCTACAAAGCAAACAGATATTCTGCTACAGGTGCTTGAAGCCTAACCACCAGAAGCCTTATATCTCTTATAAATTAACAGCAGGCCTTCTAAAACAAGGTCTGGCAATACTGTTTCTACTAGAGAGCAATGCGGGGCTATTATCGGTGCCAGTCCTCCTGTGGCTACCACTTTGGGCTTTTGAGTAAATTCCGTTAAAAGACGACTTATGATTCCGTCTGTCAGGCCGGCAAAGCCATAGATGATACCGGCCTTGATTGCCGAGGCAGTGTCCTGACCCAAGGCAGTTTCAGGTTTGGCAAAAAGTTCCACCCTTGGGAGTCTGGATGTACCTTTAAAAAGGGCCTCTGCCGCGAGGAGCAAGCCGGGAGCTATGGAACCACCCAGGTATTCACCCTTTGATGATACACAGTCGAAAGTGGTTGCGGTTCCATAATCGACTATAATCACAGCATTTTTGTACCTTGAGTATGCAGCCAGAGAATTTACGAGCCGGTCTGCTCCCACTTCATAGGGGCGCTTATAAAGGATGGGCATCCCGACAGGTACATCTTCCTGGACTACAAGGGCACTTTTTTTCATATAATGGAGGGTTAGTTCCTCCCAACTATGTATTAAGGGGGGCACAACACAGGATATCACTACGTCCCCAATATCTTTTAGTTCTATTTCTGCAAGTCGGCACAACTGGTCCAAAGATACGGCCAGTTCATCAGAAGTGGCTTCCTTATCCGTGCGAATTCGCCAGTTTTTGAGAAGGTAGTTATCCTGGAAAAGGCCAATTACAGTGTGTGTGTTTCCAATATCTACAGCCAGGAAGTATTTCCCGGATTGTCTGCTATTTTCCATGGTAGATATAACTCCATAGCCAAGCTTGAGACGGCAACGGCACAATATGTTTTTCCAGTTTCAAACCTTTCAAATACCTGAATTGAGCGATTAGCTGTTAGCCATTAGCGTTTAGCTTTGAAAAATCAAGGTATTACGTTAATTAGAAATAACACCCAACGGATTCACCCTGTTGAATCCCCAAAGGGGGCTGCGAAGCTGCATTCAACAGGGTGAAAGTTTGTAATAGTAGAACGTCCTGCTTGTCAGGGCGACAGACCGATAATCATTAAACTAATAGCTAATCGCTCAATTTAGGTGACAGCTATCTTTGATATTGCTAAAATAGAATTTGGAAGTGCGTATAAAGGATATCATTGTCGATGTCCTTGCCATGCATCTCCTCCCGGAATGAGTAATTGAGCTGCCATTTGATATCTTGCCCGTGAATGAACCAATTGTATCCCACGGTATACCAACGGCTGTCTAAAGAATTATCATCATCCACATCCGGATCAAACTCATCATACCGCGCAGTGAGCTGGAAATTGTCAGTGAGGTCTATCTGTGTCTGTATGCCGTAGCCGTATTGACGCTTGGACTCATCGCCATTTTGCGTTATGTATTCGAACTGCAGGTGTACAGGCTTCCAGTCGAATGCGAAACTAAAA
>JAUWGF010000098.1:0-6740 GCA_030606515.1 Deltaproteobacteria bacterium
TTGAAAGATGCCATTCGTGATAGTTTTTAAACCATTCTGTTAAAAACATGGACAGGGATTCATTCCCATAATCGGACCGAACCTTGACATCTCCCTCAAAGTGCGGCACTGGCAGATAAGGAAGAGCCAATTTCGAATTAAGGAATTTTAGCAGACCCAATTCATGCTTCAGCCAGGCCTTACTATTTTCAGAGACAGCGGTGCTAACGCACATCTTCAGTGATTGTCTGCCGGAGACAACCTCTACACTTGCCAAATGGTACAGCGCTCCATGCTTTTCAGTGCGAATCAGTATTTCATGGATACTGTCAGGGCCAATATCACTCCTTAACTGCTCACGAAGGACTGTGGTCAAAGGTCTCCCATGATCCTTTAGAATAAAGTCCTTAATGGCATCAAAATAATTACCCAGGGTCAGGAAAGGATGCCTTTCTCCAGCACTCATCAAGAAAGGCCGCTGAAGATCGTCAGCACCAATAAGGATATCCCCTTTTGGAGCAGAGAAAAAATATTTGATAACCATTGAGTTTAGGTATCCGGATAAATAAAAAGCCCGCCATATCCGGCGGGCTTTTAATGCTGGCTTATGAGGCTTTATCTTATGTTGAGGCCTCTTCCTCCCTGATCGTAATTGCAACCTTGTGAAGCACTGTAAGTATCAATGCTCCGATCGCCCAAATGGCCAGTGTAATGGATATCTCCGGGAAGGTGGCCGAGTACTCTATGATCCTGTGAAAAGGATTAGGTATAAATCCACCAATTACAAGTGCCACACCCTTATCGATCCAGCAGGCCAAAAATACGGACGCGCAGGCAAAGGCCAGGATACCATGGTGCTTTCGGGCGGACGGGATCAGCAACAGAAGGACTCCAATAAAGGCAAATGGAGCCGCTGTCCACATCCAGGCAACAATCTTGCCGTGACCGTGCAGACCAACAAACAGGTATTGAAGCGGATGCATATGTCCCGGGATATTGCTGTAAAAGGCTGTGAATATCTCCATGCCCACCAGGAACAGGTTTATGATCATGGCATAACAGACGGTCTTGGCTATAGTCTGCAAGGCATCTCTTCCAGGATCGAACTTGCTGACCCTGCTTATTATAAGGAGCACCAGTATCAGCAAGGCAGGGCCGGATGCAAAGGCCGATGCAAGAAATCTGGGAGCCATTACGGCTGTCAACCACAAATGCCTTCCCGGAAGGCCGGCGTACAGAAACGCTGTCACTGTGTGAATACTGACTGCCCAAGGTATGGAAATATATATAAAGGGCTTCACCCACCCCGGATGCGGCATCTTTCTCGCGTCGGACAATAAACAATTATACCCGACTATTATATTGATACAAAGATACCCGACCAGCACGATCATGTCGTAGAAAAGTATGGAGTTGGGCGTGGGATGCAACAACACATTAAGCATCCTCTGCGGCTGTCCTACATCCACCACTATAAAGAGCATACACATGGTTACTGCTGCAATGGCAAGAAACTCACCAAAGACGACAATCTTTCCATATTTCTTATAGTCGTGAAGATACAGCGGTATGACTATCATCACAGCGGACGCGGCTACTCCGACCAGGTATGTGAACTGTGCAATATAGACACCCCAGGAGATGTCCCTGCCCATTCCGGTAATTCCCAAGCCTTTATAAAGCTGGTAAAACCAACACCCCATGCCGACACCAATAATGCCCAGCAGAAAAACTATCCACATATAGTATCTAGGTTCACCCCTTAAAGCCTTTTCTATCATGGCATCCTCACACTAAGTAAAAGACTGACGGCTTTGTGCCGAGCTCTAACTTACGCCTCATGGAACTACGCTTGCGCAGAATCTGCCTCACATTGGAATCAGGGTCTGCCAAGTCCCCAAAGGCCAGGGCCTCTGGCGCAGCCTCAACACATGCAGGCAACTTATCCTGTGCAAGCCTTTCCACACAGAAATTGCATTTTTCCACCACACCCTTCATCCGGGTGGGGAATTCCATATTGTATTCCTTCTGATTAAGCGCATCCCTGGGATCAAACCAGTTAAAACTGCGGGAGCCATACGGACATCCAGCCATGCAGAAGCGACACCCGATACATCGGTGATAATCCATGGCCACGACCCCGTCAGGCCTCCTGAATGTGGCCTTGGTGGGACATACCCTTACACAGGGCGGCTCATCACAGTGGTTGCAGAAACACAGGAACGGGAGTTCCTTCACGCGATCGTCCATATAGTCATTTTCATTCCCGGCAAAGGTATGCTCGTAGTCGTCCTGCCACAACCACTTCACCTGGTTCTTTGAACCCCCGAAATCAGGAACGTTGTGCGTGGAGTGACATGCCTTTATACACTTCTCCACAAGCCCTGGTTCTGCAAATTTTTCTACGTCAATGGTCATTCCCCAGCGTATAGCCACCTCTGCGGGCTCTTCAGGGGCATGTGCCCCATGGCCGTGCTCTGCAGCATCAAGCACGCCGGGGCGGAGAAGTTCAAACGCACCCTTGCCCCCCAGGCCGACTAGGGTAGACAGCCCGGCTATCTTTATGAATTCTCTTCTATTCATGCTCATGACTCATTCCCTTTTGGCTCTTCTTTCGGCTCTTCCGGCGGCACTATGTGACAATCCCAGCAGTAAGGCGCGACGCCGGTATAGTCGTGGCACTTATCGCAGAACTCCTTCTTGTTGGAATGACACTTCATGCACGTATTCTGAAGGCTGATAACGTACTTTACTCCCTTCTCGTTGATATACTCCCTGTTATTTTCCCTGAGGGCCTCATCACGCCAGTCATTAATTAGCTGCATGTGTGTGGTGCGCATGAATTGCTTGTCCTCCACACACTTCCTTTCGGCCTCGGCCATTTTCTTGATTTCCGGCGTGTCGATCTTCGGCTCAGGTATAGGAGCGGCCTTCCCCGCATTCATCCAGAATGCGAAAGTAAACAGGCCCAAAAAGATAGCAAGCCCTACTAAGATCTTCCAAGCGTCATACATCCTCTTGTTCCTCCTTACCCGGGATCTCTTCCTCGCGTAACACTATTGTCTCTTCCCTGAACACTGACTATGGAAGTGGTTCCCATGTGGCAATCTCTTCCCCGCGCAAATTATGTGTCCTCTCCCCTTCTCCTTCCATGATCAGGGCATTGGCCACCAATTCAGTAATTCCGCAGCACCCGACATCCGGATTCCAATATCGGTTCACATCAGGGAAAGACGCCCTGTCAATGGCACAGATGCAGGCAAGCATGTTTACGCCATATTTGTCCGCGACGTACCTGAGGGCATTCTGCCTTGGAAGGCCGCCCCTCAGCCGAAGCTCCATATTCTCCGAGGCATTCAGACCAGACCCGCTCCCACAGCAGTAAGTCTGCTCCCTGATAGTATTCTCAGGCATTTCATAGAAGTGGTTGCAGACATTCTTGATGACGTAGCGAGGCTCTTCAAGCAATCCCAGACCCCTGGCAGGATTGCAGGAGTCGTGATACGTAACCCTGAGGTTATCGTTACGGCTCGGGTCCAGCTTGAGCTTGTTGTGCTTTATCAGGTCGGCAGTAAACTCCATGAGATGGACCATCTTATGGGCCTTGGCGTTCTCAAACTTTGTGCCTGTAATGGGAGAGACCGGCTCCTCAAGAAAATCTATGGGACCGTGCCATGTGGTCATATACTGGTTCAGAACCCGCCACATATGGCCGCATTCACCGCCCAAGATCCACTTGACCCCTAAGCGTTTGGCCTCAGCGTATATCTTGCCGTTCATACGTTTTGCTATTTCATTAGCGGTAAAGTAACCAAAATCCCCACCCTCGGACGCATAGGTACTCCATGTATAATCAAGGCCGAGATGTTCAAAGAGCATCAAATAACCCGCAAGTGTGAATATACCCGGATCGGCAAACACATCACCTGATGGGGTGACAAAGAGGATCTCCGCACCTTTTCTATTCCAGGTAGGCTCGAATGTGATGCCCACATGCTCTTCAATATCCCCCAGCATGCAATCGATACACTCTTTATATGCTTGGGGCTGGAGGCCGAGGTGATTCCCGGTATGGATGCATTTTGAGACCGACTCCTGTACCCAGGCGATATTCATACCGAGCTCGTTCATGATCTCCCTGCCCATAATGGTGATTTCCGCAGTATCTATCCCATAAGGGCAAAAAACCGAGCATCGGCGACATTCACTGCACTGAAACATATAATACCAGAGCTGCTTTAACGCGTTTTTAGTAAGCTTTCTTGCGCCCACAAGACGCCCCAGCATCTTACCGGTTTTAGTGAACTCGCCCCTGTATATCGACCTCAACAACTCTGCCCGCATAACAGGCATGTTCATTGGATCGCCACTGCCGAGGAAATAATGACACTTGTCCGCACAGGCACCGCACCTGACACAAATATCCATATATATCTTAAACGTACGATACTTGTCGAGCATGTCCCTCATTTTATTAAGAAACCGCTCCTTCCAGTCATCAGGGAGTTCCCAGTCCTCATCTTCGATTACCCAGTACTTTCCCCAGTCGCTTCGATCGTTCATCCCGACATTTTCCAACACAACCGGTCTGGCTGGAAAGCAATAAATACCTTTCTTGATATCAACAGGACGATCCATCCAGTTGCCACGAGGCGGTTTATAATCAATATTCAGCGACTCATAGTATTTAGGATTATTCGCCATTTTTTATTCCCTCTCCACTGGTATTCCGGCATCTTTCATTTTTTCTCTGAACTCATTTTCATAATCTTCATAGGGATGGATCTTGACAGGATATTCCCATGGATTGACGTGCATCTTGGCACGGTTGGTGTTTGCCAGATTTCTCCCCGGGCTGAGGAACACTCCCCCGGCATGCATCAGTTTGCTGAAGGGAAAATACGCAAACAGGGTGCTGACAAGTGCCACATGAACAAAGAATATCGCGCCGATTCCCTCCGGCATTACCGGATGCAAAGTCGCCAGACCCATGGTGAGCTCCTTCACGCTCACGATATCCACCCTGATGAAGAACCGCATAAGCACGCCTGAAATGCCTATACCCAGGATCAAAAACAGCGGGAAATAATCGTTAGCCAGGGATATATACCGCATTTTCGGTACTATGAGACGCCTTACCAGGAGATAACTCACGGCACCTATAAGCAACAAGTCAGTAAGGTAAAGCGTCGGCGCGCCTATCTGAAACATCCCATCCACCAGATCAAGCCCATTTATAAAAAACGGTACGGGCTCAAGAAAGAGCCTCAGATGCCTCACAGCGATGATAAGAAAAGAATAGTGAAATGCCAATGCACCAAGCCAGATCCATTTTGAACCACCATAGACGATATTGCCGCTTGCCATCTCCGCCTTTGTATGCCTGAACAGCGAACGGAAAGCGAATACTTCAAGAATCATACGACCTATAACCCCGAGTGTGCTGCTAGGGCATTCGATCTTATTCTGTTTTATCCAGGGCAAGGTCTTCTGCTGCCCACACGTAGTAGGTATACGATAAGGAACAGGTGACCGTCCCCAGTCCACGACTCGATAAATAAACCCTACGAGGAATATGACAAACGCCGCATAGGGAACAAAAATCCCGAAGATGGGCTGCAGGGTTGACACTTCCCCCCCGACCAAAGCAACCACTACGATTGCCAGAACCGCACCAAGAGATACACCTAACGATACTTTTACACCCATTACCGTTACCTCACTTCTCCTAGACCGCAACTATTACAGCAGCCTTTAGTCCCTTTACCCTGCTCCTGCTCTTGTTTAAGCATATAAGAAAGACACTTTGTCACTCCCTCTGTAACAAATGGTCTTTTTTTAAAATCATCCAATTTATTTTCCCAGATCGTCTCCCGGCACTTCATGTATACGTCAAAGGCGAGGAGAACACAATAGTCGATCCTCGACTCAAATTCCAGCAGGTCTTCAAAAAGTCCATCTTTATCTATATCTTTTCTCATCTCATCCCTGATGACTTTCTTAAGCAGAAAAACAACAGCAACAGCCCCTGAAGGCGGAAAATCCTGAACCGCCCTAATTCTGACTATCTTGTCGAGAAGAGAAAACATATTCTGCGGATTATTTCCGTTAAGGAGCTCATCAAATAGAGGCCCCGTTGTTTCAGAAATCGCAGCGCCTATGGGATTGGCGAACCTATTCCTTTGGTGCCTGAAGAACTCTACGGTTTCAGCAGGATAGGATTCCTGGATACTATTAATCCACTTATCCACAATACGGTCTCTTTTTTTTGTCAGGAGTTTTTCTAAATTCATATTCGCACTATTCTTTAAGGCTTCAGGCATAAATTATTTTTTGCCCTGCCGGCAGGATATTAACATTCATCCGTTCATCCTGCGGCAAGGCCGGCTTTTATTACCTTTTCTTTCTTTTAAATCATTCAGAACTCCCCATAATTTTCTGAATGACAATTCATAATGAACATCTCTATAGACAAAATGTGATTCCATGTCAAGACCAACTATGAATGAAACTGGATTTGAATACAATATTATGTTATTCCGTCTCCCTTAACGGTATCAGGAAATGTACCCGTTCACGGGGTTACAACGCCCGTTTTACCGCAACCCACCGAACTGTAGGCGTTTACAGGGTGCTGCAGATGCGAGGCGGAGGGTACGCAGACGTACTCCCTGTACTTCAAGTGCCCGGCAACAAAGCAGATGCGGTGCCCTGTGAACGCTTACAAAAAAAGTGGGTTGGCAAAACAGACCGCGAGAGAA
>JAUWGF010000036.1:0-12720 GCA_030606515.1 Deltaproteobacteria bacterium
ACCCTATCCCCGGAAAGATGTTCAAAATCCTATCTTCCTCTTGGGCTTTGTTTCTACCTCCAATAGCTGTTTAATCGCGTCGAATACCACCGTGAATTGCTGGTCATACTTTCTTTCCATGGCTTCAATCTTCTCTCTCAATTCTTTATGAGTGGATAACATTTGCCTCAGTTGAGTGAAGGCTCTCATGATCTGGATATTGACCTGTATAGCCCTGTCGCTTTTGAGAACACTTGAAAGCATGGCCACTCCCTGTTCAGTGAATGCCATGGGAGGACGCCTTAAACCCATCTTGTCAGCATTGGACATCACAAATTGTGATCTCCAATTGGCGAACTCTTCCCTACTGAGTTCAAACATGAAATCAGGTGGAAACCGTTTAATGTTCCTTCTCACTGCCTGTTTTAACGCCCTCGTCTCAACCCGATAAAGTTCTGCCAGGTCCCTGTCAAGCATGACCTTTATTTTTCGAATAAGGTAAATTTTTCCGACTATCCTTTCCACCGGCACAAGTTCACTCATTCGTTTTGCTCCTTTAGATCGATAACTTTTCCGCTGGCTTTTCCGTTCAAGGCATCGCCGATAATATCTCCCGCCAGGTCACTGGCTTTCTTCAATGCCTCGTCTCTAAGGTGAGCATATCGTTGTGTCATCAGCGGGCTCTTGTGGGTGAGAAGTTTCTGCAGGGTGTACATATCCACCTTACCCGAAGAGGCCAACATTGAGGCGTAGACATGACGCAGGCCATGCAGAGCCCTAAAATCCCTTGGAATGCCTGCCCGTTCTTTGATTTTATTCACCTGCTTTTTAATATCCGTTCGTTGTCGCCCCCCCACGACCAGGGAAAACAAAGGGACTATCACTTCTCGGGTGAGTCTCTAAGGTCTCCCTTGCCGATTTATTCAAGGGTATCACCTGGTCTGGCCCGCCTTTGGGGTCCCTAATATGAATAAACCCACGGTCGAGGTCTATGTCGGTCCATCTGAGTTTGAATAGTTCGCCCCTCCGCATACCTGTGAAAAGAGCCATTTTCATCATATTTGCGGCCTGGATATTAGAATCTGTATCTATTACCTCCAGGAGTCTGGACAATTGCTGTGGAGTCAGGTCTTCCGTTTTGAGGTTATTCACCCTTGGCATCTCAACTGTAAAGCCAAGTCCCTGACATAGATTCTTTTTGACGCCGAAATTAACGATCCTTCTGACAAGCTCCAGAGGGAAATTAAAGGGTTACAGGCTTTTGCTTGTAGCTCTTTTTTAGTTATTGCTAACCTTCTTGTGCGTGATTTTTGTGTGAAGCTTTGCCGGAAAGAAGATGCCATACAGGCGGAGCAAACGATATTATTCGGCAATCATGGCCCGCATGCGGTCCGAGGCATTTTGCGCATGATCGGCAATATCGCCTATATGCTCTACCAGCCTGACCAGGTGAAATACTACCAGCGCATCTTTGATGGTGGTGAAGATCTTGAATTTCAGTTCCCGTTCCAGATGATCGGCCTCTCTTTCATGTTGGCGGATATCCCGTATAAGGCTTTTCATCTTGTTCCTTTGCTCTGTGGACTTGCCCTTGAAATACTCTGTGGCAAGGGTTACCAGGACAGGCAGCTTTTCGATGGGCGGAATCACGGCTTCGACCAGGTCATGGATATCGGCAGCCAACTCAGCCGGAATACCCCCCGGCCGATAGGATAACCAGAACAGGGCCTCTTCCACTTCATCCATGACCTTATCCTGCTCCCTGAGGTAATCAAAGAACTGGAACTTATCCACAGGCATGAGGATGCCCCTGGGCAGATGGTTTCGAATATTACGCTTGATATCATCGGCCTGACTTTCTAAGCGGGCTACCTGGTCTGTCAGGAGGTCAAACCGTTCGTATTCCTTGCCAATGTGGCAAACAGCAGCCTCCCTGAAAAGTTGGGTGCATTCTTTGACCTTGTCGGCGTGCTTCTGCAGATCTTCAAAAGGAGATTTGAAAAACAGCGAGCTGATTAATAGGCGCATAAAATATTCCTCCTCCAGGTATCTGTTTTACAATAATAAATTCATAATAAAAAGAGGGTGAGCACCTTGTATAAAACCATGGCCAGGACCATCGTAATAGGTAGGGTCACGATCCATGAAAAGCCGATGTTTTTGAGTATACGCAGATCGAGCGCTCCTATGCCCCGCATGAGCCCCACGCCCACCACCGATCCTACCAGCACGTGGGTGGTTGAAACCGGCAAACCAAGGCGGGAGCAGATCAGAATGGTAGTGGCTGCTCCGAATTGGGCACAAAATCCCCGGATCGGCGTAATCTCCGTAATTTTTTTACCAATGGTGTCAAGGACGCGGGTACCAAATATATAAAGCCCTCCTCCCACAGCAATGCCGCCTATAAAAAGCATCCAAAACGGCACTTCCACCTGTAAGGCCACGGACTTGGTTTTGATTACGGAAAAGATGGCTGCAAGCGGGCCGACTGCATTGGCCACATCATTGGCTCCATGGGCAAAGGCGATGTAACAGGATGTAAGTATCTGAAGCTGAGCAAAGAGGCATTCGGCAGGAGAGAACCCCTGGGGATTGGGTCCCAGTTCACATTTAGCATGTACCTGCCAGCGCATCCACTTTCGGCCAAACAGGGCCACCAGGGCCGCACAAGGAATGGTGAGTAACACTGTATAGAAAAAACCGAACTCTAGATGGAGATTCTTAAGGCCTTTAAATATAAAGGAAAGGATGAGCACCAACACCACTAAGAAGATCATGACCGGCGCAAAGTGAACCGCTGCTTCGTAAGGGTCCTTGGCAGCCATAACCTTCTTTTCAAGAAAATAGTAAATGCCCCCTGCAATCAGGGCCCCTGCAACCGGTGAAATGACCCAACTGATGACAATACCGGTGATCTTGCCCCAACTGATAGCGCCTGCTCCCACACTTATTATCCCAAAGCCAAGCACAGCGCCTACAATGGCATGGGTGGTGGAGACAGGCAGACCCAAGAATGTAGCCATGTGCACACAGAGACCGGCTGCAATGAGTGCGGCAAACATCCCAAGCATCAATTTGTCGGGCGCGTCCATCAGGAAGATCGGGTCAATAATTCCCTTGCTGATAGTGCCGGTTACATACCCGCCTGCAAGTGAAGCACCGAGCACATTGGCAATAATCGATATTATTACCGCTTGCTTCAGGGTCAACGCCCGGGAGCCGACCGCGGTTCCCATGGCGTTGGCAAGGTCATTGGCACCGATATTGGCTGCCATGTAAAGACCGATCAGTGTGGCAATCGATAAAACAATGACATCAATGTTCATATATTAGCTTTCATAAGGTGAGCACTTATTCAATAAAGTTCCTGCCACATGCCGGAGTGACTCAATAGTCTAATACATTTCATATCAGCTTACTTGAGTCAATCAATTTTTTCACTGATTCTTAGGACCCGTAAAGGAAAATCATTTGGATTCCCCATGCACAAAATTTGACAATAAGGATAAAAAATAGTTTAGCACACTCCGGTGAGTTAGAATTAAGGGCGAAAATTTCATGAAACAATACCTGATCCTTTGAAAGGATAATTCAATGCCAAGACGTGATGACATCAAGAAAATAATGATTATCAGTTCCGGGCCCATCGTCATAGGCCAGGCTTGCGAGTTTGATTATTCCGGTACCCAGGCCTGCAAGGCCCTTCGCAAACTCGGTTATGAGATAGTGCTGGTCAATTCCAATCCTGCGACCATCATGACCGATCCCGGCATGGCCGATGTTACCTATATTGAGCCTTTGAACATCCAGGCCATGACGGAAATCATAGAAGAGGAAAGGCCGGATGCCCTTCTTCCCAACCTTGGCGGCCAGACCGGCCTGAACCTTTCCTCGGAACTGGCCCGAACGGGCGTGCTGGATAAATACGGTGTCAGGATAATCGGTGTTGAGATCGATGCTATCAAGCGCGGCGAGGACCGGATCGCATTCAAGGAGACCATGGACAGGCTCGGCATAGAGATGCCCAGGAGCAAACCGGCCTTCAGTGTAGAAGAAGCCGAGAAAATTGCCGCTGAACTCGACTACCCGGTGGTCATCCGGCCTGCCTATACCATGGGAGGAACGGGCGGCGGCCTGGTATATAATGTAGAAGAACTGCGAACCATTGCCAGCCGCGGTATCTCGGCGAGCCTGGTGGGCCAGGTGCTGGTGGAGGAGTCTGTCCTGGGATGGGAGGAATTGGAACTGGAAGTCGTGCGCGACGCCAAGAACCAGATGATCACTGTCTGCTTTATCGAGAATGTGGATGCCATGGGCGTGCACACGGGCGACTCCTTTTGCACAGCCCCCATGCTTACTATCGACCCGGAACTGCAAAAACGGCTTCAAAAATGGTCGTACGACATTGTCGAGGCCATAAAGGTCATAGGCGGCACCAACATCCAGTTTGCCCATGATCCCAAGACAGGCCGCGTGATGGTGATCGAAATCAACCCCAGGACCTCCCGTTCCTCGGCCCTGGCTTCCAAGGCCACGGGTTTTCCCATCGCGCTTATTTCCGCCATGCTGGCAGGGGGCATGACGCTGGACGAAATTCCTTACTGGCGAGAGGGGACCCTGGACAAATATACGCCATGGGGTGATTACGTAGTAGTAAAATTTGCCCGGTGGGCCTTTGAAAAATTTGAGGGCTCTGAAGATAAGCTGGGCACACAGATGCGTGCCGTAGGCGAGGTCATGAGCATTGGCAAGAATTATAAGGAGGCCTTCCAGAAGTCGATTCGTTCCCTGGAAAACGGCCGCTATGGGCTCGGCTTTGCCAAGGACTTTAATGATAAATCGCTGGATGAATTGATGGAACTGCTGGTCGAGCCGTCGAGCGAACGGCAGTTTATCATGTACGAGGCCCTGCGAAAGGGAGCCGGCGTAGAAACGCTCTTTGAGAAGACCTATATTAAGCCCTGGTTTATTGAACAGATGAAGGAACTGGTGGAGCTTGAGGAAAAGATCCTGAAACACAAGGGGAACGTTGTGCCTGACGATCTACTGAGGCAGGCCAAGAAAGACGGGTTTTCAGACCGGTATTTGTCTGAGATTCTTGAAATCCCTGAAAAAGATATCCGGCAGCGGCGTATTTCTTTGGGCATGATAGAGGCGTGGGAGCCTGTGCCGGTAAGCGGCGTGGAGGATGCAGCCTACTATTTCTCCACATACAATGCCACTGACAAGGTAGAAACGAGCAACAGGCGCAAGATAATGGTCCTGGGCGGCGGGCCTAACCGTATCGGGCAGGGGATCGAGTTTGATTACTGCTGTGTTCATGCAGCCTTTGCACTTCGTGACGAGGGGTTTGAGTCGATCATGGTAAACTGCAATCCGGAGACCGTCTCAACTGATTACGACACCTCAGACAAGCTCTACTTCGAGCCGCTTACGGTCGAAGACGTATTGAGTATCTATGAAAAGGAAAGGCCTGAGGGCGTAATTGTCCAGTTCGGCGGGCAGACCCCCTTGAATATTGCCAATGAACTGGCCGAGGCCGGTGTCAACATCATCGGCACTTCTCCTGAGACCATAGACCTGGCTGAAGACCGTGACCGTTTCCGCAAGATAATGAAAAAGCTCGGTATCCCTGAGCCTGAATCAGGCATGGCCAGCACATTGGAACAGGCCCTTAAAGTGGCTGAGAGGATCGGTTATCCGCTCATGGTCCGGCCCTCATACGTGCTTGGGGGGCGGGCAATGGAGGTTGTCCATGACGAGGAGATGCTAAAGCACTATATGGCCGTGGCAGTGGATGTGTCGCCGGAACGGCCGATTTTGATCGACAGGTTCCTTGAAAACGCCATTGAGGCCGAAGCAGATGCCATTTCCGACGGCACTAATGCCTTTGTGCCGGCTGTGATGGAACACATCGAGCTGGCCGGGGTCCACTCGGGCGACTCGGCCTGTGTGATACCCCCCATCAGTATTCCCTCCAAGCACGTTGATACAATTTACAAATACACGAAAAAAATTGCTGTGGAACTCGGTGTCGTCGGTCTGATGAACATCCAGTACGCTATTGCCAATGACGTTGTATACATACTTGAAGCAAATCCCCGTGCCTCCAGGACCGTGCCTCTGGTTTCAAAGGTCTGCAACATTTCCATGGCCCGCATGGCCACGCAGCTCATGATGGGCAAAAAGCTCGCAGACCTGGATATCAAACCCGGATTGATTCCTCATTTTGGCGTCAAGGAAGCGGTTTTCCCATTTAACATGTTCCCTGAGGTCGATCCGCTCCTCGGTCCTGAGATGCGATCCACAGGGGAGGTCCTGGGGCTTGCGGACTCTTTTGGCCTGGCCTTTTATAAAGCCCAGGAGGCGGCTCAACAATGGCTTCCTTTCGAGGGGACCGTGCTTATCACTGTATCCGAAAAAGACAAGCATGTTGCCCTGAAAGCCGCAACTCAGTTTGACAGTCTTGGCTTTAATATCAAGGCTACTGAAGGGACTCGGAGGTTTCTGGCAGACCACGGCATTCAATCAGAGCCGATCCGCAAGATGCATGAGGGCCGTCCTAATATTGTTGACGGGATAAAAAATCATGAGATTCAACTGATCATCAACACACCCAGTGGCAGATTGAGCAAGCACGACGATTCCTACATCCGAAAGGCGGCAATCAAGTTCAAGGTGCCCTATATCACCACCACTGCAGCGGCCATGGCCGCTGCCAGGGGGATCGCGGCCTGCCGGAAGGGGCATGGCAGGGTAAAGTCGCTTCAGAGATACCATGGGGATATTGGGTAAAAATAGTGAGGACAATCCCATGAAGTCATTGCAAGATAACTGTGGCGTATTTGGTTTATATTCAGATACTGAATGTGCTCATGAGATTTTTCAGGGAATTGATTTTCTCCAACACCGGGGACAGGAGTACTGGGGCATTTCCATTTTTAACAAGAACATCCATCAGGTCACCCATTATGGCAAGGCAGCAGGGATATTATCTCATGAGGAGTTGAAATATCTGAAGGGAACATGGGGCATAGGGCATGTGAGCCTGTGGGAGCGACAGCCCGTCAGGTGGCAGTGCCAACTGGGAGAGATTGCAGTGGCATTCAGCGGCAACGTGCTGAATGCCGATGGGCTGATCGCAGAAATGAAGGCCCGTGGCAAGGCCTTCTATCACGGGTACAACATTGAAGTCATTTCCAAAATCATTATGGAAGAGAAAGATGTGGTGACCGGCATTCACGCCCTTGCCAAAAAGATCAGGGGGGCCTATTCCATTGTGGTTTTGACAAAGGATGGCATCTATGCAGCCCGGGATATCTATGGCTTCCGACCGCTCATTTTGGGGCAAGGCCCGGGCAGGTGTGCTGTCGCATCAGAGTCACGGGCCCTTCAGAACCTTGAAATGGAGATCCATCGGGATGTACTTCCAGGGGAAATTGTTCTGATCAATGACAAGGGCTTTAAGACCGTGGCACAGCTTGATTCCCCGCGCAAGGCCCATTGTGCCTTTGAGTGGGCCTATACGGCGAGTCTTGATTCCATCATAGACGGCGTCTATGTACAGGAGGCCCGGAACAACCTGGGTGAAAGCCTGGCACAGCGAGATATTGAGGAAGGAGGCATGGAGGCTGACATCGTGGCGGCAGTGCCCATGTCGGGAATCGGTCATGCCCTTGGGTATCACAAGCGATCAAAGATCAACTACCAGGAAGTGTTCCTCTATCATCGATACGCTGACCGGAGCTATACACAATCGACTCAGCTAGCCCGGGAAAAGATGGCCAAGCGCAAGCTGTCCATCTTACCTTATGCAGTTGGAGGCAAACGGATTGTCCTTTGCGATGACTCGATTGTCCGGGGTACACAGATCCTCCATAAGGTTAGGAACCTGAAAAAGGCAGGGGCAAAGGAGGTCCATGTGCGCATTGCCTGTCCGCCTCTCATGTGCCCATGTGATTTTGGTATCTCTACCCGCAGTCATGAAGAACTGGCAGCCAGACGCTATTTAAAATTCGGGGATATCACGTCCATGGAACAGCTTAGGGGTTTGGAAGCCTGGATGGCCAAAGATATCGGCGCAGACTCTGTAAAATATAACAGCCTTGACGCGTTTGTTGCAGCCACTGGGGTTCCAAAAGAGGACCTCTGTTTGATGTGTTTTGATGGAAAAAATCCCACGGAGAAACAATGAAACCGGAAGAAATCAAAACCATATCAAGCGAAAGTTATCTAAATGAAATCATGGACTCGGGCTGGACGATAGTGGGACCCAGAAAGGACCCACAGAAAGATCTGCGCTTTGCAAAGAACTTCTTCAAGCACAATATGGAATTCGTCCCTGAGCATGTTTTGGAGGCTGACGGCTTCAAGATCGTTCTGCCGAGTCCTTTCACGCGTGGCCATCAACTCATGTTTAAAGACAAAGGACAACTGATCCGCTACACCAGAAGCCAGTACACGCTCACCTCAGGTAAAACTGAGATCCCCCTGTATGTCATTTTGAACCCAGACAAAATCGATTTGTAGGATCTTGTTCTTTTTGTAACCGTTCGCCAACCCCGAACCTTTGAACTCTTGAACCCTTGAACCCTGAACCTTTGAACCTGAACCTTGAACCTTGAACCTTGAACCTTGAACCCCTACTATTAATTCCTGATATGCCGGAAGACATAAGAGACAAACCTTATCTGATTCATAAAGACATACTGGGACTGAACTTTATCAGAGACCCCGGCATTTATCTCTACAGGAGGCATTATCGTTCAGGTTTGCGCTCCCATATCATGCAGGTATTAAACCTGGAGGATGTTGAAAAGGAAAAAAACGGGATCATCATTGATGGGTTGAGGTGGTATCCGAGGGCCGAGCCGTTAAAGATGTTGAGGATATTCAGAAAAAGATTCAACACACTGGAAGAAGCTGAGGAAGAGCTGAAGAGAGTCAGAATCATTCAAACCTACCTGGCCCCTGATTATCTCGCCATGCCCGGGGAGTTTCTCGTGGATTATTCAAGGCATGGGAAATGCGAGATCCTTCTTTGCGGTTTACAGGAATATGTGCAAGGTCAGATATTGGACCCGTGGGGTTTATTGAACAGAGACCATTTGGCTTCATTCCGGTATGACATGGGTTTTGACAATACTGAGGACTCAGCCAGGATAAGCGACCAATGGATACGCAGTGTTCGGGAAAGGGCTGATAACTTCATAAAAAAATTGAAACAAATGATTGCGGAGACGGGTCATGTCCCGGACCTTGCGGGCGCAGGGAACCTTATCCTGATCCGGTCCGGGAATATCAAGCTTGTGGATATCAACAATGTTTCCATGGTCTCGTTCGATCCGGTTATTAATCTTGATGACAGGGGATACCCAGTCTGTGACAAATCGATTGAAGCTCTCTCCCTCATTGAGCAGAAATTGCTCGGCCGATCTTCACTCAGAACCGAACCAATTTATGACACGTTCCTTGATCCTGAAAGAATGAAAGAAGTTAGGGCATTAGATGAGGAGTTTCAGATTTCCATGGCAGCTCCCATATCCTGGCCCGGATCATCCTGACTGTGAAGCAAAGAAAACCTGAGATAACTCTCGATATGAATCAGGTACTGGAACCTCTAAAAATGTAATTAAGTAAAAGAGCCAGACTAAATCCGGCTCTTTTACAATTAAATCAGATTATTAGTGACGCCTACGTCTGGCCTTACGACGTCTGCGTTCAGCCTCCTGCATCTTGCGTCGTTTTTTTACACTCGGTTTTTCGTAAAAGCGACGATTTTTCAATTCCCGCTGAAGCCCGTCAAGCTGCATCTTTTTCTTCAGCACCTTAAGGGCCTTTTCCAGGCTTTCCTGGACTTCTACTACAATCGCCAAGGGTATCCCCCCTTCCTGTTTTGGATTAACTAGATCACTATATCTTCCTTCAATACAATATGTCAACGTACATAAGAAAATTTTCACTCCTCAAAAAACAGAAAAGAAAGGCGAACATTTTTGTATTGCGTTTTTATACCCAGGTCCTAATCTAATTGATTATGGCAAACAGAACCAGATGCATCATGTTCCAGGGAACAGGCTCAGGTGTTGGAAAGAGTGTGCTTGCTGCAGCCTTCTGCCGGGTACTTTGGCAAAAGGGCTTGAGGGTTGCGCCTTTTAAGGCCCAGAACATGGCACTTAATTCCTTTGTTACTCCCGACGGCTTTGAAATGGGAAGGGCTCAGGTTTACCAGGCAGAGGCTTGCGGGTTATTACCCGATGTCCGGATGAACCCAATACTGCTTAAGCCTACCGGCGACTCCCAATCACAGGTAATCCTCATGGGAAAACCGGCAGGAAATCTCGCTGCCCGATCCTATTATTCAAGCTATCAGGAAAATTTGAAGGTGGTCAGGCAGGCCTTTGACTCTCTATCCCGGGATTTTGACCTGTTAGTTCTGGAAGGGGCCGGAAGTCCGGCTGAAATCAATCTCCAGGCCACTGACCTCGTAAATATGGAAATGGCAGCCTATGCCGATGCACCTGTTATCATTGTCGGCGACATAGACAGGGGAGGGGTTTTCGCCTGGTTCAAAGGCACCTATGACCTTATACCTGAGAGACATAGGGCCAGAATTTCAGGCTTCATAATCAACAAGTTTCGCGGGGACATATCACTCCTCAGTCCGGGGATTGCCCAGTTTCAACAGATTATTCCCCTTCCTGTCTTCGGCGTGCTTCCCTGGTTCAATGACATAGTGGCAGACCAGGAGGACGGTGTATTTGTAAACGCGGTCCCTAAAAAAAACCATGACGGTCCTTTAAAAATTGCCGTAGTGCATCTGCCAAGGATCAGCAACTTTACGGATTTTGCCCCCCTGGCCTTTGAGAAAGATGTTGTTCTGTCTTTTGTCCAACGGCCTGAGGAATTAGACAGATGCGATTGTCTAATAATCCCAGGCACAAAAAATACCCGCTCTGATCTGAATTTCTTAAAGGATACCGGCTGGGACGTAACAATCCATGATAGAGCAAAGGATGAAACAGTAATTATGGGAATCTGCGGTGGCTACCAGATGCTGGGCATGGAGATAAGAGACCCGGACGGGGTGGAAGGACAACAAGGGTCATCATCCGGCCTGGGACTGCTTCCTGTAGTCACTGACATGTGCAGTAAAAAAAAGCTGTCCCGGACGGAAATTACGCTTGATCTGCCGTCGCTTTTCCCGAATCCTTTAACAGTCAAGGGCTATGAAATCCACATGGGGGTGACTCATGCCGAAGGATCATTTATACCTTTAGGCCCTGGCCTCGGTGCAGATATCGGGGCTGCGAGTGAAAATATGATGGCCATCGGCATATACCTCCATGGGCTGTTCGAGAATGATTCCTTCAGGAGGTATTTTCTGGACTTTCTACGTACGAGACAAGGCCTTGAGCCGGCAAAAAAAAACGTCTCCTACAGGGCCTTTCGCAAAGAACAGTTGGATCGTCTGGCCGGTTGGATCTCAGATCATGCCGACATTCCCAGCTTACTCTCCCTCATGGGCCTGTAATGCCTCTATCGCACCCTTGGCCATTTATTCTGGAACCCGGAGCCATCGGAATTCTTGCCATGGCTTTTGCTCTGGACCTGATCATAGGAGACCCTGAAAGATTACTCCATCCGGTACGTCTTATCGGCCGGGCCATCACATCAGGAGAATCTCTGGCGCGGAATCTGCCGCTTGGAGAAAAGACACAGGGTGCTGTCCTTGCCTTCGTTCTTACCTTGGGTGTTTTTCTCGCAGTACATCTTGGCGTTAAAATTTTAGGTCATGTCTCTGAATCACTCCAATGGTTCATATCCGCCATACTGCTCTACTATGGACTATCATTAAAATGCCTCGGTGATGAAGCCAAGTCGGTTAAGAAAGCACTGGTTGAAAATGGTATTGAGGCAGGACGGCAGAGAGTATCCAGGCTTGTAGGAAGAGATACTGACTCCCTGGACACAGTCGGAGTAACCAAGGCCACTATCGAAACCATTGCTGAAAATCTGGTTGATGGCGTACTTTCTCCATTTTTCTTCGGAGCACTGGGAGGACCTGCGCTCTGCATGTCCTATAAGGCAATAAACACCCTGGATTCCATGATTGGCTATAAGACCGGACGATACTTGGAATTCGGAACCTGGGGAGCAAGGCTGGATGACGCAGCTAATTACATACCTGCGCGGCTTTCAGTGGCTGTGATCTCCCTGGCCTCTCCTCTGGTTGGAGGGATCAAGCCATGGTACGTCTGGAAAATTGCGCTCTCCGACGGCCAAAAGCACTCAAGCCCGAATTCCGGTCTACCCGAAGCAGCTTTTGCAGCAACACTTGGATTACGACTTTCAGGCCCATCCTGGTACCATGGGAAGCTGGTCGATCGGCCGATCATACACGCCAATGGTCGTGAACCGGTAATTCAAGACATAGATAGTGCGGTTAGGCTGCTATACATCAGTTCCTTTCTTTTCATCGGCGCTTCCCTTTTGTTGGGCATTATCATCAGGAACTGGAATTAATATGACCCGTGCTATTAGCTTTTAGCTATTAGCTTTTAGCTTAACAATCCGTTTTTATACAAAGTTTTTACCTAAAGGGGGTATTCACTTCGCTCCACCAGAATTTTCAGTAAAGAGTTCGTGTGTTAATGTATGCTCAGTTTGAACTGCTTGGCTTATAAGGCGATAGAATAACAATCCTCGTGCCCGAGAAGTACGTCTGTTGAAGCGAAAGGT
>JAUWGF010000076.1:0-7812 GCA_030606515.1 Deltaproteobacteria bacterium
CCCAACCACAACCGCCTGATCGGAATTCCAAGCTTTGGTGTCATCCGGTAAAAGGTTTCCAACTACACACACATACGAGCCGGTTTCAACTAGCAAGGAGACCGCCACCCCTATAAAGTCGTCCTCAGATTCGAATTTTGCAATCGTATCGAGATCGAACTCAGTTTTTTCTATCTCCGGAAGGTCTTTCATGTCTTGCCTAACGGGCTCTTCAGCCGCAACGATTAGCTGTCGGCTGCAAAAGCGGGGTTAGCAGAATAAATCCAAATCAAAGCGGGACTTCATAAAAGCCTGGAAGTTAACACACATCCAAAAAGTCCATACCAAAAATCTGTTTTTCTTCCTTCATTCTGTCGCAGTTTGGTCATCTTATGATCTAGTACTATATGTGAACGATTGACAAACAGAACAAGGGGTATACAAAGCAATATATAACCAGAAAGATGACCAGGCAACGTTGAAAGCCAAAAAGCTCAGGCCAAAATGGAGCAGCTGCTTTTACCCCGAATTTGGCAACACGATTGCTGAGCTGGAAAAATGTTTCTCCTTGAGCTTCTTCTTTTTCTTCTTTGGCTTGTGAAGTGTTATTCCACAGTGCGGCTTCCTCTTCTTTGCTTTTCTCAATAATGTTTTTCCATTTCCGGAGGATTGACGGAGATTTCATGGGTGCCATAACGAGGTATTCACCCATCAAGATAAAGCTAACTGTGAAACAGACTGTGCCAACGCAATATACAAGGGATTTCAAATGAAGTATCATACTACCGCCTCCGGAGAACAACAGGAATGGCACAGAACTGAGCAAGCTTGGAAGTAGCCATAATAGTGAAATGAACAGAATTGCACACTTGGAAACAAGCCCCTTCACTTTGTTCACAGGAATCTGAATTAACCATTTGATAAGTCGATTTTTCGAATACTCTTGCGCTGGCAAGGCGAAGCAAAATACGAAACCTGCAATACCTATACCGGTTCCAAAGTAACCTAAATTCCAATCAAAGGTCTGATTGTTAAAAAAGGTAAAAGGGTGCAAGTTTATTTTAAAGTAGGTAGCAACGGCATCCGGTGGCACATTGAGAACTTCCTTTACGATAGCAAAAAAATCACTTGCAAACGATTCCATGTGTTCTGTCTCAATCAGTATGTTTCTTAGTAAAGCCTGCGGCAAGTTAACCGGCCGCGTCCGAGCGGTCCGGTTGAACGACTGGTTGGTTGGGTTTTTTCGACCCGGCCCACACGCGCCTATGAATATCCTCTACCGCTTTCTGCAAGTCATCGATTCTCTCTTCTTTGAGGTAAACTTCTGAGAGGTTTAGGACTCTCAGTATCTCTGTTGCATCGGCTCGCATTGTAACGAATTTTGACTCAAGCCAAGTTGTGCCGAGTAACGGAGGGGCTTTCAGGGAACGAAGCCGCCGGTGGCAGTCTGCTATGCCTATCCCCGCATCAGCAAGGTTTTGAGCTACCGCGACAATTTGCGAAGATGTCGGTTCCTTGATAATACGTGTGGTGAGGTCGACAATTCGAAGAGCTGCTAGATGGAAATCGAGGCGCAGGTCATATCGCTGCTGCTCGAGAGATAGCCGTGCCTGCGCATTGTAGCGGGCCCGCGACTGAAAAAGTGCGAGTGCAGATATCGCGAGTGCCGCGATGGATATCCAAACTGAAAACTCGTTCATTTATTCGTACTCCCACCCAACCATTGATTGACAAACCAATTTGCCTTGACCTATTGCTATATTATGTATTTTCGGGCAAATTTACTTTACCCTATTATCGTTCGTTACATTCGAGTTGACTCTCAATAATTAGACATCCAGATAGGCCAAAGTTGCTCTTTAAATCAACTACATAAGCATGCACAGCCACATCCACAACAACCAAAGGATATAATTTTACGTCTCGGAAATTCTACAACTCATTGAATTTACGAGGGGTTGTGGAGGCTTGGATTTTTGCCGGTATATCAATGATCCATTCTCCCAGAACCCATTATTCCATAATTCCAGTATTCCAACATTCCAATTGGGGCCGAAGCCCCTAAATTCCTTTTATATCAATGGTAAAGGCCTATGTCCACGCTAAAAAGAGACGGTGTGGAGTAGGGGACATCGCCGATTTATTCAAATAGTATTATTCGCCTGGGCCTTTTTTATTGGCACAGATCCCACGGATGGCACGGTCTAATGTATTTCAGCCACAGACGCACGCAGACTTACGCAGACAATTATGGAGGCGAGTACGGTTACAAACATTTTTTAAGTTCGGACTTTGGTTTGACGATAAACATGCTGACCTAACAGCTGTCGTTCACTTGTACAAAAGATTTGGATCTGTGCGGTTAGCCGTTAGCGGTTAGCCGTTAGCATTAAAAAGGAGTAGAGATTAGAGATTTTAGAGAACTCAAGGTATGGGAGAAAGCCCATCGTCTTACGCTACAGATCTATAGAATCACAAGAAATTTTCCTTCTGATGAACAATTTGGCCTTACGGTTCAGCTGCGCAGGGCTGTGGCATCCGTTCCGACGAACACAGGATGAAACATATAGAGAACTTAATTAACAGGTCAATAAGGTAAAGAGGATGTTGAACAGTTTTATCCAAAAGCTAACTGCTAATGGCTAAAAGCTAACCGCACAGGTTGCAAGATTTGCGAACCTGATAAGTCCACAGCGAAGCAACTTTATCGAGGATTCATAGCAGTTTTCGGGAGATTCAAATTGGGCAAGGAGCTAACACTGATTACAACGAAGCGATCAGTCGAACCGGCGACCAGCAGATGCTCGAGGAGTTCGACGCTAAGTTCCCCGGGTTTGAACATGAGATTCACGGGATCACGCATGTGAAAGACACCGAGACGGGCCGCGAACGTTACTCTCTCGACATACTGGCCTGACACCGTGATTAGGGGTAATTCGAGGGCCGGGCCTTTGAAGCCCGGTTCAGCGTATTTTTTTATAAGGCTATAGTGTTACCAAAACAGATGGTGGGCGGATGATACTGCCTGCTCACAGGAAAGGAGAAAAAAATGGACAAGAGTGATTTGGCTGTTGCGGTTTACAACACCCACACCGAGGCAGAGGAGGCCGTCAGAGAACTTGAGACGGCGGGATTCGACATGAAGAAGTTGTCCATCATGGGCAAGGACTACCACAGCGAAGAGCACGTGGTAGGCTATTACAATGCCGGTGACCGGATGAAAGCCTGGGGCAAGCTGGGCGCTTTCTGGGGAGGGCTCTGGGGGATATTGTTCGGGGCTGCCTTCTTCGTCATCCCGGGCATCGGGCCCAGTGTGGTGGCCGGTCCCTTCGTCGCTTGGCTCGTCGGGGCGCTGGAAGGTGCCGTGGTAGTCGGTGGACTCAGCGCCCTTGGCGCCGGACTGTTTAGCATCGGCATTCCCAAGGACAGCGTGATCAGGTACGAGACCGCCCTTAAGGCCGACAAGTTCCTGCTGGTGGCCCATGGCACGTCCGATGAGGTGGCCAAGGCCACGGACATTATCAAAACCACTGGCGCTATAGAGTCTGCCGTACATCCAGCCTGAAGGCCCTGGTTGGGTGCCTGACGAAAGGAGGATACGATACTAACATCATCGTCTATTTGGCAGCGTTGAGGACTAACTCTGCGGTCCGGGCGGGGCCTCCCAGTTCCTTGAGATATTGGCCATGGACTTCGGCGTTTTGACGGTATCTTCCCTCTAAAAGCCAGCGCGTTGCGTAAAGTACCTGGTCTGAGGTAAAGGCATCAGCTTCCATATGAATACCGGCACTGATCCGGGCGATACTTCTTGCATTAAAGTCCCGTTCAAAATCCGAACCTGGGATGATCAGACTGGGCACTCCGTGTAACAAAGCGGCCATGGCCGTGTTCTGGCCACCGTGAAAAATCAGGGCAGCACTCCTCTCCAGGATACTGCTCCCTGGAACAAAACGGACATATTTCACATTTGCCGTAGATTCCGGCAGGGCAGGAAGCTGGGGATGTGAGCCTACGGCTACGACCACATGAAATTCAGTATGGTCAAAGGCCCTGGGAAGGACCTGAAGGTACCTGTCCGGACCGATTTCACCCACGCTGAAGTAGGCAAATACAAGAAGGGGCGCAGCTACATCCTTGAGCAGGTCCGGGGGTAACGGCGCCCTTTCCCACCGGTCATAGAGCAGGTATCCCACATAATGCAGATTTTCCACATCTTGAAGTAAGGGCTCCAGATCCGGAGAACTTGGAACGATTTTGAGATCGCTCCGCATAAAAAACAGCTCAGCCACATCCTGCACCGGTGAAAGCCCCTGTTCATCCAGCAGACAGTTAAACTCAGCCACGGCCTTGTCCCGGATACCCCCTGTTTTGGGGAAAAGGGGTGATACAAACCCCGGATGGGCAGGACTGCAAGCAGTGGAAGCCAGGGGAAGGCCCGAGCAGGCCGCTGAGATAGAGGCCGTAAGCTTGAATTCGCTGAAAATAACATCAGGTTGAAAGTGATCAATGGCTGTCAGTTCGGCCTTAAAAGAACGTCGAACATAGTCTTTATTTGTAAGATTCAGGAATAATGCTACGTCCGCCAGGTTGCGCATGGGATGGAGCGGGCCCGGAGGGTCGGGAACCGGACCCTCCTGGTATTCAAATTTGCTTTCAGCCACGTATCGGGATGTTGGACCACCAGTGACAAAGAACGCAGAGTGACCCTGTTCTTGAAGAACCTCGGCAATGGCCAGACACCTGGAAATGGTGCCAAGGGCAGCACCGCGGGTAATCAGTGGTAAGATAAGTGACTAAAGTTGTAAGTGCCTAAAGTGAGCTAAAGTGCCTAAAGTTGTGGTGCGCGCTTTCAGCGCGGTTAATATAAATAGATGGAGCGAAGCGATACCTTAACTTTAGGCACTTCAAACTTTAGCTCACTTTAGGCACTATCCTGGTTTATCCGTGTCGGGATTAGTCGCATTTTGAAAATCCGCAAGACCGGCAGAGGAAACAGCCGCCCTCTGTCTCAAGCACCGCTCCGCACTCAGGACAATTCATAACAGCCGGGTTTGCTTTTTCTATCTCTATCCCGCTTGCGGAGGCCAACACCCTGGCAATGGCGTCCGGGCAAGAAAGAATCTGGACTCCTTCATACCAGATGGGAGATGGACAACGGATGCCGGCAAGCTGGCTTACAATGGATTGGACCCTGATCCCGGAACGGAGTGCAAGGGAAATCAGTCTACTCTCAGCCTCAATCTGACAGGCTGCGCACCCACCGGTCTTACCCATCTGGGCAAATACCTCACATATATCTTTATCATCCCAGTTAACAGTCACATAGAGATTCCCGCACCCTGTCCGTACCCGCTCTGTAATACCATGGGTCTTAAGCGGCCTGGGCCTGGGAGCGATCTTCCCGTTTGTACCCACCTGCATGATTGTTTCTGCTGCATCGGTCCCTTCTTTCTCCTTTTTCAGACTTAAGACCTGAACCGGCCTGCTACCGCTACGGTAGATAGTTATGCCCTTAAGCCCCTGATTCCAGGCCAACAGGTATGCACTCCGGATGGAGTCCCTGGTTGCATCATCGGGGAAGTTAATGGTTTTAGAGACCGCATTATCAATGTCTCTCTGGAAGGCGGCCTGGATGGCTATATGGTCCTCGGGTAAGACGTCCATGGAGGTGACGAATATTCTCTTCAGGTCTTCCGGCACCTCATCCAGACCCTGGACTGATCCGCATTCTGCAATCTCTTCCATCAAGGCATCAGAGTATTTGCCAGCGGCTTTCATAGCCTTTACAAACAGGGGATGTGTCTCAACCAGCTCTGTACCATCCATTACACGCCGGATGTAGCTGATTGCAAACAGAGGCTCAATGCCGCTTGATGCCCCTGCAATAATGCTGATGGTGCCGGTTGGTGCGATAGTGGTGGTAGTGGCGTTTCTCATAAAAGGGGTTTCCGGACTATCGTAAATGCTTCCTTTATAGGCAGGGAAATTTCCCCGCTTTTTCGCAAGTTCCGCAGAGGCCGCCTTTGACTCCCTGTCCATAAAAGACATGAGTTCCTGGGCCAGGGAAACGGCCCGGTCAGAGTTATAGGGAATATCCAAACATATCAGGAGATCAGCAAAGCCCATCACCCCAAGGCCGATCTTCCTGGTTCGGAGTGTCATGTTGCGGATCTCTTCAAGGGGAAACTTGTTGGCATCTATCACATTGTCCAAAAAGTGGACCGCCTGCCACACGGTCTCCTTAAGGGCCGGGTAGTCTATCTCTCCATGTTTCACAAATCTGCCCAGGTTGATTGATCCCAGGTTACATGACTCATAGGGCAAAAGTGGCTGCTCGCCACAAGGATTCGTGCTTTCGATCTGTCCCAGGTCAGGAGTAGGATTTGTCCTGTTGATCCTGTCCAGGAATACGATCCCTGGTTCACCGCTACTCCAGGCCGATTCCACTATCTTGTCAAAAACAGCCGATGCTGATATCCAGCGGACCTCTTTGCCGGTCCTGGGGTTGACCAGTGCATAGTCCTCCCCACGCTCAACCGCCTCCATAAATTTCTCTGTCAACGCCACGGAAATATTGAAGTTATTGAGCCTGTCAATACGAGTCTTGGTAGTAATAAATTCCTCAATATCAGGGTGATCCACTCTTAGAATAGCCATGTTGGCACCCCGCCTGGTACCACCCTGCTTGACTGTCTCAGTAGCCACATCAAATATGGTCATAAAGGAAATCGGGCCGCTTGCGATTCCCTGCGTGGATTTGACCCGGTCCCCCCTGGGACGTATCCTTGAGAAGGAAAAGCCTGTGCCTCCCCCGCTCTTATGAATCATGGCAGTATGCTGTATTGCCTCAAAAATGCTTTCAATGGAGTCATCAATTGGAAGCACGAAACACGCAGAGAGCTGTCCAAGCTCTCTGCCCGCATTCATTAAGGTCGGCGAATTGGGCATAAACCGAAGAGAGGTCATAATTTCATAAAAAGTCTCGGCAAGGGCATCTACATCGGCATTCTCATCGTACATAAGATCTGCCCGGGCAATTGTCCCTGCCACCCTCCTGAACATCTCTTCAGGAGTTTCAAAATTTTTGCCCTGCTCGTCTTTCTTCAGATATCTGCGGGCCAACACAACAAGTGCGTTGTTAGTCAGCAACAGATCCGTATTTGGAAGACTACTGTCCGTACTTGATGAAGCCGGTCGGCTGGATTCTTTTAAATTTGCCATGATATATGCCTACTCTCCGGAAATTTCCCACCCTGCCCCTGTCTGCGTGCTATGCACAGGCAGGGACAGAGTATTTTGAGCAAGATTCATTTTTGCAATGGAATCATGAATGATTACACTGCAAAAAGTCTGAAACATGATTTTGCTCAAAAAGCCCGAGATGCAAGGCGCGAAATTTTCCAGGATTGAGACGTACTTATCGTACGTCGCAGTGACTGGAAAATTGAAGCAACGCCGCGGATTGGGTTTTTTCAGCGGAATCATGAATAAATATATACAATATATAGTAGATTATCACTATAAGAAACATCCATTTTGTGCACAACCATATTCCATAGCCGTAACTTCTCAATAAGTCCGGGTAACAGTCACTGGATAGTCGCAAAATATGATTTGCCCGGACTTATTGAGAAGTTACATAATTTACAGATGTCCGCTTTACGGAACGTAAAAAAGCAATTACATATCACCCATAAAAAATTCAAGGAGGCTCTATTTATGTTTACAACGAGTTACGATTCAAGACTGAAAGCTTATAATGGTTTATTTTACTTGTTTGTATTCATTGCTTTCACTACCATTCTTTCATCCAGTGCTCTTGCCCATTCCATT
>JAUWGF010000116.1:0-6173 GCA_030606515.1 Deltaproteobacteria bacterium
GCCAGATAATAATAAAAAAAATTTTGTAAATATTCAAGTAGATAAAACTTTTATCCGATGAAAATATTAAAGGTGATTTATATATCTCTGTCTCAATTTTCAAGAATCATCATTTTTAAAAGCAAATTATAGAAAAAGAAAGGAAAGCACAGTTTCTATTATATAACATACTGATATTTTTTGGTTAAATTATCTCTTAATTCTCTTGACAGGCAACTCTTTATTAAAATATATAGGTCTATAGTGGGATAAAGTAGGACAAAGGGGTAAGAGCAATGTTCAGAGGACGGTCGGCCCATGTCTTGGATGCCAAGGGCCGTCTTAGCATTCCAGCCCGTTTTAGAGAGTTCTTGCAGGCAAAATACGATGGCCGGTTGATAGTCACCAACCTGCCCTCTTGCCTCACAGCTTATCCCTTTGAGGAATGGCGAAAGATAGAAGAACATTTCAGCCGGTTCCAATTTGGACCTCCTGAAGTCGTAGCCTTTAAAAGATATTTGTTGGGAGCAGCAGCGGAGTGTCCCCTGGATGGCCAGGGGAGAATATTGATACCTCTGAAGCTCCGTGAAGAGGCGGGACTGACCAGGGATGTGGTTCTCTCGGGCATGCTCACTTATTTCGAAATATCAAACAATGATAACTTGAACAAAGAATTGCAAAAAACGAGGGATAACTTTGACCAGTACAGCAGCGATATCACCGCTAAATTCGGAATTAGCGGCTAGAAAGGAGACCATGCATTGCCCGGTAATGGTTTCCGAAGTGCTGGATGGCCTGTCGTTGAGGCCGGGCGGGGTCTATGTTGATGCAACACTGGGCCTGGGTGGCCATACAGAGGCCATACTGTCAAGGTGCCCTGAAGTCAAAATGGTCCTTGGCCTTGACTGTGACACCAAAGCCCTGGAACAGGCCGAATCCAGATTGGCCCTATTTGGTGACAAGGTTCGGTTCATTCACAGCAATTTTATCCATCTCCATGATGTTCTTTTATTCAATAGAATAGGGCAAGTTGATGGGATACTTATGGATCTTGGAATTTCAAGCTTCCATCTGGAGAATAGCAGGAGGGGCTTCAGCTTTTCCAGGGACGAACCTCTTGACATGCGCATGGATTCTTCTGTCCCTGGTGCAGTGACTGCTGCTGACATGGTCAACAAGCTTCCGGTCAAAAGATTGACCGAGCTTATCCAAACATACGGGGAGGAGAGATGGGCAAAGAGAATCGCCAAACGCATATATGACAGGCGGAAGACAGCCCCGATTCTGACCTCGGCGGAATTGGCAGAAGTGGTTGCTAATTCCATTCCCAGGAAATACCATCCACGCCGAATTCATCCTGCCACGCGGACCTTCCAGGCGCTCCGGATCGCAGTGAACCGAGAGCTCGACAACCTTAAAGAGGCCCTTGACTCACTCCCGTCTTGTCTGAGACCAGAAGGACGACTGTGTATTATCTCTTTTCATTCCCTGGAGGACCGTCTGGTAAAAATCGCTTTCAGAGAAGATAACAGATTGAAACCCTTAACTAAAAAACCCCTGGTACCAAGCCCTGAAGAAATGCATAGTAATCCCAGGGCCAGAAGTGCCAAGCTGAGAATTGCTCAATGTATAGAGCCCAGCGCGACTCAATTGAAATTAATATAACTACCCTTGAGCATCTTGCCGGAACCTGCTTTAGGAGGGAGAAAAATGAGTCCTCGATCAGCAACAATTAGAATACCCCAGAGACGTTCATATGTTCCGATGGCACAGGGAAACAACACCGGCAGCATCCTTTCGTTCTCACAAGTACTCAAGATAACCCGTCAAAAGACAATTGCGCTCATATTTGCTCTAGCCGCCTTATTAATACTGGGGTTCTGGACCACGCACGAGACCCGGAAAATAGCAAAGGACATAGAGTTTCTTCAGATTGAGGAAGGCCGTCTCGGTGCTCAATATCAGGATTTCAGCACTCAAATGGACCGGCTCAAGGCACGCAACCGTATGGAAAAATTGGGGAAAAAAATGGGACTTCACCCACCCACAGACAGGCAGACAATATCCCTTAACTGATAGAGATCAGAATGAGTTTTCCTTATAAAGATAAAAGAATTATGTTCCTTTTCGCCCTGGCAGGTTTTTTGATCATTGCTACATCGTTTGTTGGTTGCTTTTGGCAGAGCAGCAATGTCAGTAGCGAAGATGAGATTGATTCGTCCAGGCTTTCTCAACAACGGAGCCGTGACTACTATTCCCGGCAAAGCCCCCTGTATAGGGGCATAATTCTTGACAGGACAGGAGCGATATTCGCCGTAAGCCAAAAGACAATCTCTGCCTTAGCAAGGCCTTCCAAGTTGCCGCAAGCTGATGATTGGGCACCACGGGTATCAGAAATCCTTTGTCTTGATCCTCATGCTGTGACAAAACTGCTGTCGGAGGAACAGGACGTTATCTGTCTAAAGGACGGCATTTCCGTAGAACAAGGTCTGAAGCTGAAAGACATGCGGCTTAAGGGAATAGAAATACAGGAAAAATATAAAAGGGTATATCCTTGCGGTCCACTGGCTTCTCCGGTTTTGGGGTTTGTCGATCAAGGCGGTATGGGCCTTGAGGGAATTGAATATACATATGACAACCTTTTAAGCCATACTAATATGCCACGAATTCACGCGGGTGGACAGGAATTTACGCTTACCCTTGAAAAAAACATTCAGGCATCAGCGGAAAAAGAGCTTGGCAGGCAACTGAAAAGACTTAAGGCTGATAAAGGCTGTCTTGTTATAATGAGTGTTGAAAACGGTGAGATCCTTGCTCTTGCCAGCAAGCCTTCCTGGGACCCGGAACGTTTTTGGGAACTACCTGCAACAAACATTACAAATTACTCTCTGCAAGATAATGTTGACCTGATGGTCCTTGCGCCTCTTTTAAACCGGATGTTTGAACAAAGTAAGCTGCCAAAATCAAAAATCCGGTCTTTGGACAAAAAGGCCCGGAAGTGGGAATGGGAGACTTTGGGTAAAGGTCTGGTCCTGTGGAGTCCCTGGGCTGAACAGGAGCTGAAGGATCTTATCTCTTATGACGACATGTCAAGGGACCTCTGGGGTCTGGGGTTTGGTCAGCCCACAGGTATTGACCTTCCGGGTGAAGGCCAAGGCAGCCTGTCTTCAGTCCTGCCGAGCTCACTGAATTGCTTCTTACGCCGGGGTATCACAGCCAGTCCGATCCAGATTCTCAGGGCCTTCTCTGCCCTGATAAATGGGAATATATTGGTGACACCACACGTGGCTCTACAAAGCCCTAATGAATTCCTGACATCCGAGTCTTCCATAAAGGACCAAAGGCAGGCCAAAATTCCCTGGTTAACAGAAGAGCTTATACTCAGATCACGGAAAAACCTCGAGGTCAGGGGAGGGCCTTCTCTTGCCAGCATCAGGTGGAATGAACAGTCTGAGCAAATATCTACTCAATTTCCAGCCCAGGTCACTGCCCTGGGATTCTGGCCCGACAAATCACCCAAAGTAAGTTATATTGTTTTGCTCGACGGCGTAAAAATTGATCCTCGTGAACGCAGGGGCACTTTAGGGCGAGCACTAATAGTAGCAAAACAGGCAGCACAGATACCATTGAAAGACAAATGGCGAACGGTGAAAAGCCAAGAGACCCAAAAAGAACTCTCCAGGATGCCAAATCTTAAGGGAAAATCCGTAAGACAGGCCTTGGATATTCTGCAATCCATAGGCATTTCCACCAAACTCAAAGGTGTGGGGACTGTGAGCGCACAGAAACCAAGATCAGGAATACCTCTTAAGGGTGTGAAGGTCTGCAGTATAACCTGCAAATGATGTTTGGTGATACACGGCACGAAAGGACATTGCGGGATATGTTAGAAGTGCTGAGACCTGCTGTTTCTATATTACCTGAGTTGGATGACGTAAAAATCAGGGGCATATCCGCAGACTCCAGACAGGTAAAGCAGGGGTACATATTTGTTGCAATTCCCGGCACGGAATTTGATGGAAGACAATTTATCAATGATGCCGTGGTGAAAGGAGCCACTGCCCTGTTAATGCCAAGCCAAGATGTCCATCGTTACGTCAAGACCGTTCCTGGAGCACTTCCTGTTATAGGAGTGGACGACCCCAGGCTTTCAACCGGTCTTCTGGCGAGTGCCTTTTATGGAAATCCCAGTGAAAAAATGGCCCTTATAGCCATTACTGGTACTAATGGTAAGACTACGATCACATACCTCCTGGAAGGCATTTTCAGCAAAGCCGGGCTGAATCCTGGTGTAATCGGGACTGTAAACCAAAGACATTGTGGCATGGAGGTACCTTCTGAACTCACTACCCCCGATGCCATAAAACTGCAGGAGATCCTGGCCAACATGTCGGAGCAAGGGGCAAAGGCAGTGGCCTTAGAGGTATCTTCCCACGCCCTTGACCAGCAGAGGATCTCAGGATGTAGTTTCGCAGCGTCTGTTTTTACCAATCTGGGCCGCGATCACCTGGATTACCATCAAGACATGGAGCAATACTTCCAGGCCAAGGTAAAATTGTTTTTGGAGTATCCCTCTGATACGGCAATTATCAACATTGATGACTTCTATGGAAGGCGCCTATGGGAGATAGTACCAAGGAAAAAGATCAGTTATGGTCTCAGTCCTGAGGCCGAGGTAAGACCTGAGTTCCAGTCCATTAATATTGATGGAATAACAGGTAAGCTTGCTACGCCCAAAGGGCCTGTTTCCATAAAATCCAAGCTTATAGGTTTACACAATCTATACAATATCCTTGCAGCAGTAGCGACTTCAATCACCCTTGGGATAGATCCCGACCATATTCAGACCGGCATAGAATCAATAATGCGTATCCCGGGAAGACTCGATCCTGTGCATACCCCCCAGGGAGTGACCGCCCTTGTAGACTACGCCCACACTCCTGACGCCCTTGAAAGTGTCCTGAACAGCCTTATTCGATTAGGGCCCAAGCCTCTGATTTGCGTGATCGGCTGTGGAGGAGACAGAGACAGGGGCAAACGTCCTCTCATGGCGCAGGCAGCTGCTTCACTGGCAGATATTGTTGTGCTGACCTCGGACAATCCCCGTACTGAAGACCCTCTTGCCATACTCGAGCAGATGTTGAACGGCCTCAGAGACCTTCCTCCCTATCACCCTGCAACCAAAGCTGAAGTGAAGGTAATTCCAGACAGAATGGACGCTATTTTATGGGCAGCAGAAAAAGCGCGGCCTGGTGCCTGTCTGCTCGTAGCCGGGAAGGGCCATGAAACCTACCAGATAATCGGCAACGAACGACGGGCCTTTGATGATAGGGAAATATTGAAAGAGGCCTTTGGGGCAGAGGTCGGAGGTCGGAGGTCAGAGGTCAGAGGTCAGAGGTCGGAAGTCAGAGGTCAGAGGTCGAAGTCAGAGAGTCTTGAGGATCAGGGACTTCGATTAAAGGCTTCTCAGGTGGCAACGGCTATTGGAGCCAGGGTCCTTTCTGGTGACCCGGATACAGCAATCCGTGGCATATCAACAGATTCCAGATCAGTAAGAAAAGGGAATATATTCTGGGCACTTTCAGGGGATCATTTCAACGGTCATGATTTTGTCCTTGATGCTATAAAAAAAGGGGCCATAGGCGCAGTAATCAGTTCGACATTTGACTTTCGATATACGAATTTAGACCTTCGCCGGCGTCCTATCCTGCTGCAAGTCCAAGATGTGTTAAAGGCCTTGGGAGATTTTGCAGCATGGTATAGGGAACACCTTGGAATCAAGGTGGTCGGCATTACGGGCAGTTGCGGCAAGACCACTACAAAAGAATTGATTTTCTCGATCCTGGGGAAAAAATGGAAAGTGGCTAAAACCCCTGGGAATTTTAACAACCTTATCGGACTCCCACTCAGCCTGCTTTCGGCCAAATCCGATGATTCCTGGGCAGTGCTGGAAATGGGAACGAACCAACCGGGAGAAATACACCGGCTGTGTGAAATTGCCAAGCCACAAGTGGGCCTTATTACTACCATACAGTCTGCCCACCTTGTCGGCCTGGGGGACATAAAGCACGTAGCCAGGGAAAAATGGGAACTCTGGAGAGCTCTTCCCCAGACAGGTGTGGCAGTGGTAAACCTTGATGATCCTCTGGTGATGGAAGGCGCCAAAGATCTAACGTGTCAGGTAGTGGGCTATT
>JAUWGF010000188.1:0-3173 GCA_030606515.1 Deltaproteobacteria bacterium
GGCCGTCATCATGCAAAAGAAATCGGAATTACAAGTTTTTCGTGAGTACCTTCAAAAAAACAGACTACGATACACCCAGGAACGAGAACAGATAATAAAAGAGATCTTTGCCACCCATGATCACTTTGATGTAGACACACTTTATCTGACCATAAGGCGAAAGGGTATACGTATCTCAAAGGCATCCATATATCGGCTTCTACCTCTCTTAATAGAAGCCGATCTGATCCAGGATGTGTTCTTTGAAGACGGCCATATGCACTATGAGCACATATATGGCCACGAACACCACTGCCACCTTCGATGTATTGAGTGTGGGAAGATCGAGGAATTCATAGACCCGAGATTGAAGGACATCGAAGGGGATCTAGAAGAACGTTTTGGTTTTAGGATACTGAATCATAAGCTGGATGTGAAGGGATTGTGTCCTGACTGCCGGGAAAAATTTAGAAAAATGGCATGAAGTTCCTTAACAGATCCGGCTCTCTCCCTTCTCTCCATGTAGTACTCGTAGAACCGGAAATACCACCCAATACCGGTAGCATTGCCCGGCTTTGTGGGGCAACCAATTCTGTTCTTCACCTTATCCATCCCCTTGGCTTTAAGACCGATGACAAGAATCTCCGAAGAGCAGGCCTTGACTACTGGCCCAGTGTAACTGTCAGACATCACAGCAGCTTGAAGACCTTTATGCTTGAAAATGCCGGAGGTGACCTCCTTTATTTCTCAACCAGAGGAAAATATATCTATACTGAAGCAAACTTTACACCGGGATGCTATCTCATTTTCGGAAAGGAGACCGAAGGGCTTCCTCCTTCTCTTATCGAGGAAAACATTGAGAGGAGTTTCTACCTGCCCATATGGGGCAAAGTGAGGAGCCTGAATCTGTCTAATGCCGTAGGGATAGTTCTTTACGAAGCTTACAGGAAGCTTGGAATCCTAAATCAATCTTCTATACTGAGATAGGGTATAAGTGCCCACCTTGGCTCAATGAAGTAATCGCACCACTGACTGACAGAGTCCCTTAGTTCTCTGTCTGCGGTGATTAAAAAAAGCTTTGTGTCAGGATTATCCGCACTGAGTTCCCCCATACGGGAATGAATGTAGATATCCGCTCTCTGGGATTCGAATCTGGTATCCGTATAAACCACTATCAGGTGGTCCCGTTTCTCGATCCAGTGGCGCTCTTCTTGGCCGTCAAAAACAAGTTCTACCCTTTCCCAGTCCTTTGCCCTTGACTCCCAGAGCCCAATAAAGCGATTTCGTGCCTTGGTAAAGTTCTGACTGTCAAGTGTTGCCCATTCGGCAGAGGTCTTTATTGCATTATAGCCGTCGACCAGCAGAACAGACTTTGAGCACAGATCATGGTGCCTCAATACAAAGGCTGAAAGGTTTGAAATATCATCCACTTTATGGGGGAGGATGCGTACAGGCGGATGCTTGGCCAGCATGCGTGCCTGCCATATCTTTCTCCTTTCAGCCAAAAGCGTCCCAATGTGGCGTTGCAAAAAGGCCTTTTCCTCTTCATTGAGTAATGACTCAATGGGTGGGCGTCCCACCTCTAACAAAAATGCCTCAAGCTGCCTGATTCCTTCCTCATTCACCTTGAGGGACCTTGCATGTCCAAGGAGACTTCCCGCCAGAGGCGAGCAGGCTTCTTCCGCACCTGGAAGCATCTGTTTCCAGTGGGCGATCTCAAGTTGCAGATCCTTTCTGGCCTTCAGCAGTGACTGGGCTGGGACAAGGACATCGCCTAGGGCCCTCTCAACCTCCTCATACTTGGATTCAAGCTTTTTGAGCCTGGCGATCACCCTGGAGCGGGTACCGTATCTGGAATCCAGATGGCTTTGGGCAGTGAGGGCCCTTTCCACTCTTGCCAAGAGGTCTTTGCTTCCACCTTCTTTTATAGAGTCTTTCCACAGTTCTTCCTCGCACATGTCACAGTTACAGAACTCCTGGTAAAAACCAGCGACCCTCGCCCCAACTTCTGACTCCATTTCAGTCTCATAAACCTTTATATGCCTTGCCTGCTCCTTCGACTTATCTTTGAGTTTACTGATAGATGATTCCTGTTCCAAGCACTTGGCCTCAAGCTCCCTGATTCCGGCCTCCAGCTTTTTTCTTGCTTTTTTTTGTTTTACTTCATCCTGCTCTGTCCTCTGCAGCTTGGCTGATATCTCTTCAAGCCTGATTTGCAGGTTTTCCAGTGCCTCTGTCTCGGAAGGATCTCTAAACTCCTGAGACCCCAGGAGCCCTGAGAACTCAGCCCATGCCTCCGGCAACAATTCCTTGGAACCGGTCAATTCTCCTGTCCACATGGACCTTGTCTTTAAGGCCCTCTCACCTCTCCTGGCCAGACTCAGACGGTCGTCCAGGGCAAATGCAACAGCTAAGGCAGGGTCCCCGGTTCCCCTTATGAGTTCTCTCCAGTTGATTTCCAGCCAGATCTCGTCGTGTGCGTCAATGACCTCCGCCCACCTGAACCACCTGCCATGCGGAAAGGATAGGATGAAAAAGGCCCTCCTTGCCCACCTTGAGGACACAAGAAGTGTTGCAAGCCTTGCTGAAATGGCCTGCTTGACGCCGGCCTTTTTTATTGAATTAGGGGAAATTCTGAACCCGGAGAGTACGGCCTGGCCTTCCGGGTCTTGCTGTACAGCCTGGGCGAACCGCGAAAAGACCTGGGGAGTGAGTTGAGAAAGCAGCCAAATTGACGCTTCCTCACTCAGTTGAGGCGGTTCCCAATCCTCAAATATCTCAAGGGTTGCCTGTTCTGACATACGCCTTAATCAAAACCTCTTTCGACTGTCCAACAGCAACGTCACTGGACCATCATTAACCAGATGTACCTTCATGTGGGCCTGAAAACTACCGGTTTTCACCTCAACACCCTTGGCCCTGATCATATCAGCTACAAGCTCGTAGAGTCTATTGGCCTCGTCAGGAGCGGCGGCCTTGATAAATGACGGCCTTCTTCCCTTCCTGCAATCTGCGCATAGAGTAAACTGTGATACCAGAAGCAGTTCTCCTCCAATATCAGCAAATGAAAGATTAAGACGGCCATCCTGGTCATCAAAGACCCTGAGGTTTGCACATTTCTCCGCTATAAAGGCCGCGTCAACATCGGTGTCTTCTGACTCCACTCCAAGCAACACAAGGGCTCCCTTACCGAT